>QMNP01000281.1 GCA_003647825.1 Candidatus Cloacimonadota bacterium | reverse complement strand
GTAGTTCTGCTTGCTCTCAAAGCGTTATCTGTTGGCATTTCCCAAACCAGAGTTACATCATTTGTATTCACAGAGGTAGTTAAATTTTCTGGAGATTCGAGCCAAGAAAGAGTGAAATCTACAGTAGTAGTCTGACCAATCGATACAACAACGTTATCTTCATAATCTATACTATATCCATCTAATTCTGCAGTTAGATCATAAGTCCCTGAGGGAAGCGGTAAAACATATTCTCCATTTATGTCAGGATGAGTAATGTTTAATCCAGTGCCAACAGTTACATCTTCAATATTTCCAGATCCACCAATAAGGGTAATGTTACCTACCACAAATCCCATGTTAGCTATTCCACCACTAGCCGGGAAAATAATATCATCTATCCAGGCACAATCATTTCCAGTGCTTACGCTACCATCTTTATCATAAGACCATTTGAAAGTTCTAGTACCTGCCTGTACTGGAAATGTAACTTGTCCCCAGCCTATAGTACCAGACCATTCTTCTTGTAGATTTCCATTTATATAGAATTCCAGATAATCCCAATAACCTTCCGAGGAAACTTTTCGGTAAAATGAGATATCACCATCATCTAATATATCTAAGGTTACAGATAATTCCGAATGCTGACTGTTACCAATATCACCAGATTGCGCACTGTAAGTTCCTTCAATTGCATCTGTAGAAATAATCCAATCAGCAGAGCCACCCATTACCCAGTCAAGACTCTCGAAATCTCCAGATTCAAAGCCTTCATTTGTATAAGCAAAACCGATCTGTAAAACAAATTCAGTCGAATTGAAATAATTTGTATCAGCAGAAATATTAGCGGAAACAGCGGCAACATGGCCAACAGACGCAGAAGAGCTTATACTAACATTATACAAAGCTGTCATAGTAGTTCCTGCGTTAAAAATGCCGAAATCATGAACCGATGAATTAATAGTTGTATATGGATCTGAAGTAATAATCTCAGCAACAGTATTATAAGCATCAGCTCCACCTTCATTCAGGTAAGAAACATAAATGTCTGCAGTTTCACCAGGATCCAAAATACCATCATCGCCATCATTTATGTATATTGATGAAAAATTGATATTGGGTGCATTTAACTCGATAGTGAAATGCAATTGCCAGTTATCTTCATTGCTGCTTACATCAATTATAAACGGAGCTATATGTCCATCCGGGCAATCTTCTGCAATTTCAATGGTAAACGGTGTAATATTAGTACCTGAAGCATTTCCTGTAATGTTGTTGTAGCTGGCACTATTTTGAGTGATGGTAGTATTGGGATCTGAACCTGTAATTACAGCTGTTACTCCCGTCGCACTTGATTCTCCCAAGTTATTCAGCATAACATTGATATTTACAATTTCGCCAAAATCTGCCAGCCCATTTCCATTTTCGTCATTAAGAGTTATTCCACCTAAGACCAGGTACGGCAGTTCAAATTGAATCGGCGGCCCGGTGATTAAGATAGCCATTTCATCTTGCAAAGGTTTTGCTGTTGATGGATAGGCATTATTAAAAGAATATTCCAAACCACGTAATCCTGTATGATCTTCGATTCCAACTGTAGCATATTGTCCGTGTTGAGAAGGATAAGAACCGGAATTTATATTATTTATAACTTTGTATTGGAATTTGATTTCACTATCTCCAGTAGCAGTTGGATAAAAGTTTGCATCATAGATAATTATCTGGAATGTTTCTTCAGCATTGTTATGATCATTCTGCATATGATCCCATTCAATGATAACTATATGTAAAGAAGAATCATAATACCAATAAACATCACCATTACCAGTTTTCAAATCATCCCAGAAAGGTGCAATCATTGGAGAAGGACCTTGCGGGCCGGGAATAGGACTGTTCATGAAAGAAGCTTGTGTGCTTCCTCCCGGAGCTATCCAACCATTTGAACATACAGTTGCAGTATTATATTCTTCTCCATACATTCTAAAGGTAATAAAAAGCTCATCAATCGTTTCGATATCTCCTGTATCACCTGGATCGTTCAGATTCAGGTTTGTTCCTATCGTATTGATTTCTACCCAGTCGTATATTGGAACGTTATAATAATTGGTATCACCATCATCATAAGCATAATAACCATAAGCATCCGGTCCCAGAGGATCGGTAATCTCTGTTTCTCCGATTTCGATCATCACACTTACAGTATTATCAAAACCATCTGCATTATAGAGCTGCATTTCCAACACGAATTGTGAACCTGGAATTATCATGGCAGCAGCTGTTATTTCAAATCTATCAGATGTGCAAGTTGCCTGGCCACCAGCGGCAACACTGCCGAAGAATGCTTGATCATCTTCTATTGTAATCCAGCTGTTATCAGAAGAAAGAACACCATAAATATTGTCAGTTCCCACAGTTCCCACATTATCAATGGTAATCTCGAGTTGTCCAGTTGCCCCCGGATTTAATATTCCTCCAGGATTATTGGGAAAATCAAAGTCACTGGCATACAGATTTGCACCTTCTACTGGTATAGTCACATAGTCTGTCCATTGGTTTCCGATATTATCCTCAATATTGACTGCCAGAATAATTTCCATTCCACCAATTACAGATGGATCTACAAAAAAATCGTAGTCTTCACTACAAGAAACAGAAGTACCGGCAGCAATATCACCGTATATTTCACTATCATCTATTATTGTGATGAAATCATCGTTTGTGCTTATAGTGGCTTCAACACCATTTGCGGTCATAGTGCCGAAATTCTTCAAGTTGAGTGTTAATTCTATCGTTTCACCGGGATTTACAATACCATCATCATTTCCGGAAGAATCTCCTATATTATCGTCATCGATTGTATATTCCAAAACATTAACGAATCTATCAACTTCTCCCACATCAAATTCTCCAAGATGTGGAATATAATCGTGTTTTGTAACTGTGAGGTCAGCAGAGCCTTCTACCTCTGCATTGATCTCTAACATGATAGAACCATCTTCATTTGTATATCCAGATACAAAGATATCATCATTTCCCATTAAAGCAGTTACCCAGGCATTCTCCAGAGGAGTTCCACTATCATCTGTTACTGTTACTTCCAGATATGTTGTCCCTGGAGAGATTTGAGTTTCATAATCTGCAAGAAGTTCCTGTGGTATTCCAGTCCATAATTCTACACCTGGATCACCCATAAGACTGTTCATATGCGTAAAATTATCTACATGACCTCCCGGATTCTGCGGGTAATGCTCAAATAAAGCAAGTTTACCCCT
>QMNP01000280.1 GCA_003647825.1 Candidatus Cloacimonadota bacterium | reverse complement strand
TGGCTATGCTATAGAATATGATTATATAATTCCGGATGAAATAAAAGCTACCATGGAGAGTAAGAAGATCAGTGGTTTATATTTAGCTGGTCAAATTAATGGAACATCCGGTTATGAAGAAGCCGGAGCTCAAGGAATTGCAGCTGGTATTAATGCCGTGCTGGCATTAGATAAAAAAGATCCTCTGTATTTTGACAGATCACAATCTTATCTGGGAGTGCTTTTAGATGATCTGGTTACAAAAGGAACAACAGAGCCATATCGACTTTTTACTTCACGAGCAGAATTTCGCTTGTTTTTGCGCCAGGATAATGCTGATGAACGATTAATGCCGTTAGGTTATAAACTTGGATTGGTTGATGATGTTCGCTGGCAGATGTTCCAAAATATGAAGAAGATCCATGATCGAGAGATGAATTTTTTAAAAAGTAACAACAGTTTGAAAACCGGTAGTTTGAGAGAACCAACCAAATTTGTAAATCTTTTGAAAAGACCGGAAATTGAATTTGATGATCTCGTTAAATTTGGATATAAAATTAATGATGATGTAACTGACTCAATAAAAAATAGAATCACCTTGGAAGTAAAATATGAAGGTTACTTAAAACGGCAATTAGCTGATATTGAAAGGTTTGAAAAACAGGAACATTCATCAATTCCTACTGATATAGATTATATGAAAATCGAATCGATTGCCTGGGAGGCCCGGGAAAAATTGAATAAGATCAAGCCAACTTCTCTGGGACAGGCAGCCAGAATCTCTGGCGTTAATCATACCGATGTAACATCATTAATGGTGTATTTAAAAAAGAACAATATCCTGAAAAAGAATAGGGCGGAGGTCGATTAATGAACAGAATTATATTCTTGTTTATGATAATTTTAATAATTACAAGTTGCGTATCAGAACAAAAAATTGTTGAAAAAAAGGAAATAAAAAAGATTGAAAAAATGTCGCTTCCAGCCTGGATTTATGAACTTCCACCCGGAGATAATTTTATCATAGGAATTGCCGGGAAAAGTATTTATGAAGATCAAATGAAAGATGCAGCCAAACAGATGGCTGCTGTGATGCACAGCCGCAATCGATCTTCCTATACGATTTCTAAAAGAGCAGCTACTGATAAGGAAGATTATCTGGGTGGTGGATCAGCAGGATTTAACCTTAATGTAAGTTCTTCACCCGAAGAAACCCGCAGGATTTACGATTCTTTGGTAACCCTGGATGAAGTTGATTATTATGGCTATTTTATAACACTTTACTCAGATGGGAAAGCAATCCTTTCTGATAAATATAAAAAGAGATATGTAGCAAATTCTCCCAAATGGTTTGAAAATAATGGTTTGAAATTGGATGGAGATATAATTCTGAGCTATGCTTCTACAAGTTCTTCAGATCTGATAACAGCCTGGGAAAATGCTGCTGAACAAGCTCGTTTTGAAATTGCTGAATATTTAGAAAAAAATGTGCAAAGCTCCCTGACAAATAAGAATGATCAAATTGAAAAAAAATATGCTATCGAAACAAGAAGGAAATTGTCACATTTGAAGATAAGTAGAAGTTTTATTACATCACAGCTTTATGATAATCTACGCAGTTACAAAGTATATTTGGAGCTGACTGCAAAATAGGTGCTTATGAAAGTTATTGCTATTATTCCTGCCCGATATGATTCAACCAGGTTTCCAGGGAAACCATTGGCAAAATTGGGATCAAAAACCATTATTCAACATGTTTATAACCGAACCAGTGATACAGGTCTGTTTGCTGAAGTTATTGTAGGAACTGATGATCAACGCATATTTGAAGAAGTAGCTGCCTTCGGTGGAAAAGTTACAATTACGAGTAAAACACACAAAAGTGGCAGCGACAGAATTGCCGAAGTCTGCCGCAAAATGGAATGCTGCTATGATGCTGATATAGTAGTGAATATCCAAGGAGATGAACCATTTATTTCCAAAGAACCTTTGGTTAAACTGATTAATGCATTTTCTGATAACGATGTAGAAGTTGCTTCTTTGATGCATATTATGAAAAAGGATGTTGCTGATCCCAACAATGTGAAAGTTGTTTGTGATAAATTAGGATTTGCGTTGTATTTTTCACGATCTGCTATTCCTTATAAACGTGACAAAACAAAAGAGCTCAAACCTGATTATTATAAACACATTGGTGTCTATGCTTTTCGTAAGGAAACATTATTTGAATATGTTGCGTTGCCGCAAAGCAAGTTGGAGCAGATTGAGAAATTGGAACAACTCCGATTATTGGAAAATGGTATTCCCATCAAAATGATAGAAACAGAATATAAAGGAATCGGCATCGATACTCCTGCTGATTTGGAGAAAGCCAAATTATTATTAAACAAATAAACTAAAAAACCCCGAAAAATCGGGGCTTTTTGTTACGGACTATTTCATCATTAACATCTTTTTTATACATTCATAACTATCTGAAGATAGTTTATAAAAATAAATCCCAGTTCCATACTCTGATGCGTTCCAATTGAAATTATAAGAACCCGTTTGGAATTTTTCATTGAGCAGTTTTTGACCTTTTATGTTGTAAATTGATAATTCAGCTTCTTCACCAGTCATTACACTAAATGATATAGATGTAGCAGGATTGAAAGGATTGGGGTAATTAGTTTTCAATAACGTAACATCAGGAATTTGTGGGATATTGTTTTCATTATAAGGAATTGTAAGGGCAATTGGTCCGTATTCATCTGCATCTCCCGAAGCTGCAAAACTTTCCAGCCAATACCAATAAGTATGTTCTGAGACAACATATTCCTGATCTGTGAAAGAATATTCCGTTGGTTCGGAAGTTGTTCCGGCTCCCGGAATCAAGTCAGCATTTATCTTAAGGCGTTGTTCCGAATTGGAAGATTCTGCACGGTAAACATTCCAACCTGCATTCTGGGTTTCGCTTTGGGTGATCCACTGCAATACTGCATGATCATTGATAAATGAAGCTTGCAAAGAAGATAAAGTTACTGGAAGCGGGTTGTCATCTCCTAAAATAATTTCTGTAGAACCGTCTCTACTGCTACGGCCGGATGGGAAAGTTATGCTGAAAGTTACATGTCCTGCAGGATTTTCCCATTGTATATTATCTGGAACAAGCCAAGTTGAACCATTATACCATAAAATACTTGATAAGCCTGTCAAACCATCAAAGCATAGATCGAAATCTACCGTTAAACCAGTGATATTACCTATAATTGAAATATTATAAGAAATCTGAACTGCTTCGGGATTGGGA
>QMNP01000279.1 GCA_003647825.1 Candidatus Cloacimonadota bacterium | reverse complement strand
GTCAATATTAATTTTACGCCCGCTGAAATGTTTTCACCTATTATGAAACTAATAATTTTAAAGAATTGTAGTTATAGTTCAGGAAGTTAAGGTAAAATTATTTTTGACAATATGTTGATGTTTTACGGATATAAAACTGGAGGAAAAATGAAAATTAATTTGATCACACTGCATACATCTGAAATGCTAAAATCCATCTACTTTTATGAAGATATACTAAAAATGAAAATTGTGAATGAGTTAAGACCAGATGAAAATATGAGATTGGTCTTCTTAAAGGGTGCAGGAGATGTCTTAATAGAGCTAATTGAAGATAAAACTATTACTATTCTCGATAGTGTTAGCTCAAATATCTCGATAGGTTTGTTCATTGAAGATATGAATGGGATTATTCAGATGTTGGAAGAAAAGAAGGTCAAAATCAAAAGCGGTCCGATTACAGTTTCAAATGGTAATAAACTGCTTTTTATTGAAGATCCAAATGGTGTAAAAGTCGAGTTCATAGAAGGTAAGATATAAATAAAAAACCTACTCACAAAAATAATTACGAGTAGGTTAAGTAACATAATTACTATCTTAAAAAAGCAAACCAATCCTTAAAACCTTCACCGGTTTTAGCAGATAATTCGATCACTTTCATTTTGGGATTTACCTTTTTTATATTAGCTCTGATATCTTCAATGTTAATATCCAGATAGGGTAGAAGGTCGATCTTGGAAATGATGCAAAGTTGTGAATTCTGGAAAGCTAAAGGGTATTTAAGCGGTTTGTCTTCACCTTCAGTTACACTGAGTACAACTGTGTTAATATGAGCTCCAACGTCAAATTCGGCAGGGCAGACCAGATTGCCGATATTTTCTACAAAAACAAGATCAATATCTGTCATATCGATCTCTTCCATTGCAGATTTTATCCAACTCGATTCCAGATGGCAGTCACCCCCAAATGGTCCTGTATTGATCTGATAAGTTTGAATACCAGCTTTTGCTACTCTTTCTGCATCTAATGTGGTTTGAATATCACCTTCTATTACACACATCTTTTCACCGAATTCATGAGCGGTTCGTTCCATAATTGTAGTTTTCCCAGAGCCGGGAGAACTCATTAAATTTATAAATTGAATGTTTTGTTCTTTAAGTTCTGTTCTCAATTCTTCAGCAATCTTATCGTTCACATTCAAGATATTTTGCATTACTTTCACTTCTTTTTTATTCATTTAATTCTCCTGCATTATTTTCATTTATAATTCTGTTATCCTGAGCATTCCTGTTTTTACGGAATATATCGAAAGAATTTCTTCGTTTATTACACTTCGATACGTTCAGCTTTGCAGAATTACTCAGTATTACAGCCGTCCATAAAAATTTCAAATTTATAATCCCAAAAAGTTTATTGCCACTCCGCTTAGCAAGATAATTCCACCTGCCAAAGTATGTGAGTACCTTTCCATTTTACTAAAGATTGCAAATTTCAAGCCTAATGATGCCACATAAACAACTATCATCATTGTACTTATTGTAACAACAGCGAAAATAGTAGTTATAAATAATAATCCACTGATGCTGTTTTGTGCGGCCGGATACATCAGGATGGGAATGAGTGGTTCGCAAGGTCCCAATACAAAGATAGTAAATAAAATCCAGGGTGTTATGCTCTTCTTTTTTGCATCGTGTACATGGCTGTGTTCCTGCTGGTGAGAATGTTCATGTTCATGTTTCGTACCATCCATATGCAAATGTGAATGTGAGTGAGGTTTATTGCGGATGGTATTTCGAATTCCCCAGATCATATAAACTAGACCAAATGTCATTAAAGCCCAACCGGCCAGACTTCCACGAATGCCTTCAAATGCTTCTATCTTACCGATAGCAATACCAATGGAAACTCCCAGTATTCCTAAAACTACAGAACCAAAGACATGACCAATTCCGCATAAAAATGTAATTGAAAGAGTTTTCGAAAGATTCCATCCTCGAGCTTTTGACATAACAATGAACGGTAAGTAATGATCGGGACCAAATAGAGTATGAAAGAAACCGATCGATGCAGCTGTTATTGCTAATAACAATATTTCATTATTCATATTTAAACCTTCTGTCCTGTAGTTGCCAAATTAACTCTGGCGTGTTTCACACCTTTAGCTGCTTTCAATTTATTACATAATTCTTTCAATTCGTTGGAATGACCTTTCACTACAATAATTTCAAAACAGTTGTCATGATCCAGATGGATGTGCTGAGAAGAGATTATCAAATCATGATGGTCATGCTGGATGTTTGTAAGATTATTGGATAATCCGCGTTGATGATGATCGAAAACAATAGTAATTACACCGGTTACGATCTCATTGCTGACCCATTCTTGTTCGATAAGCTGATCTCGAATTATATCTGCAATTGCATTAGATCTGTTTGAATAGCTATGTTTCTTGATATGTTCATCAAACTTTTTGAGTAGATCGCTATTTAACGAAACCCCAAATCTTACTAAATCCGACATAAATCCTCCGTGTTACGAATGGCAGAAAAGTGTTACGTAGATTTGGTGTCAATAAATATTTTTGAAGAGTTATCTGATATTTTGAGAAAAACTAAAAAGGATAAATTTTTTACTGAATGCCTTCCATGGTTTCAATATATAATTCTTTTCCGGAAATCAATTCTGTTTCAAATGAATTACATTTCGGACACATAAAGATTGGCTCATCAATGGTGAATTCATGCCGGCAGTCTTTACATCGAACATTCACATCTTTTTCGGTCATTGTAAGTACGGCATTTTCAAAACCTTCATAATCGATTTTCATATATTTGAAATTGGTTATCATTACTTCTTCTACGATCTGATGAAATTTACCGACAACAATCTTAACTTCTGTTATTTCTTTCAGGTTTTCTTTTACTTTTATATCTTTAGCAATTTCTAACAAAGAGTGAATTATTGCACCTTCATGCATTTATGCTCCTTTATTGACAGGATAAACAGAAAAATACTTCCAATTTATATTTATCATTGTTCTTCCTCGCCCTGCAGAAGAGTGTAGGGGTGAGGTTAACATATTCTGGGAAGTGGATCTGATTCCAGCATCATAAGCGGACGCAATCCACCAATGGATGTTTTTAAGTAAACACCTGTAAATTCTTTTGTCACTTCACCAATTACAGTTGAATCCTTTCCTTTCTTGTGATTTTTCATTTCTGAAATCATGTTCTTCTCTGTCTGTGCAGAAACAAAAGAAACCAGTTTACCTTCGTTAGCCAGATAAAGCGG
>QMNP01000278.1 GCA_003647825.1 Candidatus Cloacimonadota bacterium | reverse complement strand
GCGAGTTCCCGTGGACGCATTTTTAAACAACGTTTCGCTTCGTTCCGTTTGCGAGTTTTTGATAGTGTCACGCCGGCCGTTAATCAACATGGAGCGAAGCGGAATGTTGATTAATGTTTGGCGCACGCCACGTGCTCTCAGATTCTTCTACTTGTTAAAATGTGGGTGCGCTTGTTACAAGCAACTATCATTAAAACTTCACTTTAATAGCATAATTTTAGTAGCTGTTTCTTTGCCATTTTGCTTCAACTTTACAACATACTGACCACTGGAAACAGGTTTACCCATTTCGTCTTTACCGTTCCAGTTTATCTCAAATGTTCCTTTTGCAATATCAGCATCAATCAAGGTTTTTACTATCTGGCCTTTAATATTATAAATTGCTAATTCTATTTTACCTGCTTCTGCTAATTCTAATTTGATTGTTGTTGAAGGATTAAATGGATTAGGGTAGTTTGAGATTTGTGTCTTAAGAGGTGAGAGTTGAGGGATATCTGGCTCTTCGACACCGACTCCTTGCCATTCGTAAGCACCCATATCAATTGTGTCTCCGAAAATTCTTGGATAACCTACTAAATCGTATTGAGGTAGTTCTATACCTGCCGGTAAATCCAAGGTGCCGGCATCGATGCAGGGAGAACCAGTTGATAACTGATATGGATAAACACCTGAATCTATCCAAAGAGGATCAGTATCACCTACAAGATTATTCTCTACAAAGTTTATTTCATCCCACGGATATAAGCTGAAACAAGATTCTTCGCCATCTTCAACTAACGAATTGTAAATGTTCACAACATTGGGATATTCTTCTATATCATTTCCTGACCATATATTACGAGGATAATTGTCATACAGAATTGAGTTATAGATATTTAATTCTATACTTGATCCTACTAAATCTATGGGACCACCTTGAGTAGCACTTATAGCATTATTACCGATTGTACAGTTGACCATATCAACTTGCCAGTTATCACCTATCATAAGCCCACAGCTTTGTTCTACAGCAAACTCCGGATTCAGGTTATCTGTTATTTCTACATTTGTTAAAATAGCATGTGATTTCTCAAATTGAGGTGAACCATAAAAAAATGTAATACCACCAGTGTGACAATCTTTTATAGAACAATTTTCAAGTTCTATCGTTATAGGATCATCACTGGTAAACGGTGATAATGATTGGATTTCAACTGCATCATCAAAGTTATTGTAGAAGCACACATTCTTAAGATACGCATTAATACGCCAAAGAGCAAGGTTTCTGACTGCAACTTCATTGTCGTGAATGAGAAGATTTTCTAATCGAACCCATTTCTGCCGAACTTGTGGGTCGCTAAAACATAACATCCAAAGTGCTCCAGAACCTTGATTATAAACCCCGTATCCATTCATTATGTTTAAATTTC
Source organism: Candidatus Cloacimonadota bacterium (assembly GCA_003647825.1). Lineage (GTDB taxonomy): Bacteria > Cloacimonadota > Cloacimonadia > Cloacimonadales > TCS61 > B137-G9. The sequence goes on along the minus strand of QMNP01000278.1, from coordinate 1,892 downwards.
TTATTGTGTAGTTAAGTTCACTAGTTTTATCCGTAATAAAAGAAGAATCATTTTCGGCATCTAGAATTGTATTATACATTGATTCACCAACTAAATTTATATAACTTCTCATCTGCAGGGGAAACCATTGATCATTAAGCGAAGAAGAATAAACACCATCTGCTAAGTGAATCGTATTGTTTTCTATACTATCCGGTTGAATTAAAGAATAAGCATAGTTAATCGTTGCCAATGGATCATCTGGAGTTAGACCACTATTGCTATTGTCTCCATCAGTAGATACATACAGGTCTGAATCAATTGGTTGAAGCATTCCATGTTGAATATTCATTGTGATGTCATTAACTTGGTTTCCTTGGGAATCCCAACTACCAATAAAATAATTGTCCGGATAAAGCACTGTGAACGTGTCGACTATTACTTCCATCGGGGCACAAGTAGAACTTTTTTTGATCTCACACCCCTTTCCACTATAATTAAGATAAATACTACATAGATTATCTTCACTAAAGATTATATAACTGCTACTTATTGCTTGTATCCCTCCACCGTAAGTATTTGATTTATTATGTTTTATTGTAACTGAAATAAGAGATAATTGTGAACTATGACAATGAATACCTCCACCGGATTCAGCTTCGTTATTATAAATTACACATTCAATAATCGCAAGAATCGAATTTCTTAACATTACACCACCGCCAATAATTGAAAGGTTTGTAGAGCTTGATTGACTGCCAGAACCATTGGTGAGTGTGAAACCACTAAGAGTAGTATATTCTTCTATACAATCTCGAACTTCTACACAACTTCCTGTTTGATTACCGTTGATTACTGTTTGAGACACATATTCTTCATCTCCTGTTGTTAAATACAAACTACCCAGGATAATACTTTTACTTAAGAAATCTACATTTTCGAAGTATAATCCAGGATAAACTAAAACTGTGTCGGCATCAACTGCTGCTACGATACCTTCTTGTATGGTTGTGAAGTTGCCGGTGCCGTCTTGGTTGATCTCCCAGAGAGTGGCGCGTAACCACAAATTTGTACAGATTATTATGATTAGAAGTTTAAGTAGTTTTGGTTTCATATCTCACCTCACCCTAAATCCCTCTCCTCGAAGTAGAGGGACTTTAAGTAAATAACCTTGCGAAGGACGAGAATTAGATAAAGTTCCACAACCATCGCAAGGAATTATTAGATTATTTAAGTAATAACATTTTCTTTGAAATTTCTTGATCGGTGGTTATGAGTTTGTAGAAGTACAAACCGGAACCGACAATATTACCACTTTCACCTTTTCCATCCCAAGTAACAGAATGAGTACCTGATGGATATTGACCTTGGATAAGTTTACGAACTATCTGTCCTTTTGTGTTATATACAATTAACTCAATATCTTGATCTGAAGGTAATGAAAAAGAAATATTAGTAACAGGATTGAAGGGATTAGGGTAATTTGCTTGAAGAACTAGTTGATCTACAATAGACATATCATTTTGCGGTTCATCTTCTTCTCCAAGCCTTACAATAGAATAGCCTTGCATCTGAGATACCACTACACCAGGTTCAAAATTACCTGAATCCATATTGTAAACTTCATAATTTTTTATAGCTGAACTACCACCACGACCGGTAATAACCTGGAAATTGAAGGGAGATGGTTCCCTGCTGATATCATCGGTATATAGAAGAATCTGAACACTGGGATCTTGAACAACAACAGCGCCGACGCAAACATCATCTAGAAATACCCCAATTTCAGAGATATTCTGTGGAACATCAACTATATCAATTACCTCATAATCTGATTTTGTTTCAAAATCGAAATATTGAGGTTCTGGCCGATCAAAATTAACAAATTCACGATCTTCCCTGCTATCGTCCGG
>QMNP01000277.1 GCA_003647825.1 Candidatus Cloacimonadota bacterium | reverse complement strand
ATCATGTAATATTTCGAAAATTGCATCAATAGCTTCTTTCTCTCGAGATTTATCGACAATTGCAAAAACAGAGAAATAACCAAAGTCACGTACGGAATGATATGAAAATTCAATAGAATAAGCAAGTCCTCTTTTTTCTCGGATCTCTTCGAATAAAAGTGAATTTGTGTCGCCACCAATAATCTGGGCCAGCACATGAAATGCTGTATTTTTTTGTTTCTCTTTTGCAGAGCAGCCAAATCCGCCGATATTTATAATGGATTGATCATTATCTATCTTTGTTTTCAAGAATCTCCTGGCAGAAGAATCACATAATACTTTTTGAGGAGATAATTCGCTAAAATTTACATTGGTCGAAAACAACTTTTCCAATTGTTGCAAAGTAATATTAAAATCGAAATCTCCAACGATGGCCATAGATATGTTGTCTGGTTGATAATACTTTTTATACCAGTTCTTTATCTGCTTCATAGAAATACTTCTGATAGAAGATTTTGTTCCGGATTTACTTAAAATATTGCTGTCTTTTCCGAAGATCATTTTCTTCCATTTCTTGGTTGCCAAATAGGTAGGATAATCATTTTCCCGATCTAAGTTACTGATGTATGTATTCTTAAGATTCTGGAAATGATCGTTTGGAAATGTAGGTTTGTTTACAACATCCGACATTAGTTCAAGACTCATGGGCAGCATCTCTTTGAAACATTTCATTTTAATTGAAGTTGTTTCTGCCTGAGGAGAAATTCCAAAGTTAATGCCGTTTGTTGTACAGAAATTCAATAATTGCTGATAATTTCGTTTTTCATTCCCATACATCATCATTCCGGAAGCAAGCAGATTGATCCCTCGATTTTCTTTGCGTTCATTCAATTGCGAAACTTCAAAACTTAAGGTTATCCCGATTGTCGGTTTTCCAATTACTCTTTTGAGGATAACTTTCATACCGTTGGCAAGTGTTGTCTGCAAAAAGGTATCATTTAATATTTTGGAGTTATTCATCTTTTTTTGAGAGTGAATTTTCGCCAAAATATTTTCTTTTAAAAGTTTGCCGGTTCCTTTATGAAAAATGTATAGATGTTCTCTGGCAAAATATTTGCTGATGATATCATTTATCTTCTGTCTTTTTACGGATCGTACTTTATCGGGATATTCAAAGAAACTTTCGAAACCGGTAAGAACCTCTTCCCCACCTAAACTGGAAGCTAATGATTCTACATATTCAAAAGAATAACGATGGTAAAATAACAACTCTTTTATCTGGTCGTTTAACTCCAGATCAGTTATACCAAATTTATGAAATTGGTCCAGTTCCTGTAGAAAAATTTCGCAAATCTTGGTGAGGTCAGCATTTTTCTTAGGCATCACCATTAAAATTGATGCACCATCGTTAATACCGCTAAGTGAGTTTACACGAATCGCATCAATTAGTTTTTCCTCAGTGAATAATCTATTATATAAACGTGAGTTCTTACCAATTGCAAATGTCTTGGTTGCTATGGAAAGAGCATAGGAGTCTGGATTGGTTTCAGATAGATCGGGCAGCACAAAAGCCAGCATATCATTTGATATCTTTTTGCTAATACTGAAAACTGCTGGTTTTTTGTGTAAAGGATCCGTTATCGGTTCGATCTTTTCTACTTTTGCAGGTTTCCAATTTAAAAAGAATGAATCAATCGTTGTTAATATTTCTTCTTCATCAAAATCTCCAGAGACTACCAGAAAGCAATTATTGGGAGAATAATATTTTGCATAAAAATTCTTAAGGTCTTTTCTGGTTGCAGATTGTAAGTTTTTTAAATTACCGATTATCGGATCTTTATAAGGATTTTTTTTGAAATATTTTTCAGCTATTTCCTCGATGAAGTAATCTTCCGGATCGTTCTGGAATTGCTTCATCTCTTCAATAACGACTTTCTTTTCCTGGGTGAATTCATACTCGTTATAGTCTGCATGTAAAGCCAGTTCAGATAGAATTTCCAAACCTTCTTTTTGAAATGATGAAGGAAGGGTAATATAAAAACAAGTTGTATCGTACTCGGTATAAGCGTTAATGCTTCCACCCAGAAATGTAACACGTTCCATAATGGAATTTTCTGGGAACTTTTTGGTAGATTTAAAGACAAGATGCTCAGTAAAATGAGAGAAGCCGGCTTCATCGGAATTTTCCCAGGCAGATCCAACTCTTACATACAACTGAAGACAGATGAGCGGGTTTGTGTTATCCTGAGCAAAGATAACTTTAAAGTTGTTTTGCAATTCTGTAGAAGTAACGTTCATCAGCTTTTTCTCTCTACAATACCAACAGGATTATTTGTTTTTCTTTCTACACAGGCATAAGCATTATGTTTGTGAATTGATTCCAGGTTTTCGGATTCAACCTTGAACCAGCCAATTCGTTTGTCTTGCTGCAATTTAACTGTGATATCTCTTACAATATCCTCTACAAAAGTTGGATTGTCATAAGCTTTTTCTGTAACATATTTTTCGTCAACTCGCTTCAAAAGGGGGTAAACCTCACAACTGGCAGAATCTTCAACTATCTCAATGATCTCTTCCAGCCAGATGAATTCTATATACGAAAGTTTTACAACAACATAAGATCGTTGACTATGAGCACCGTAATCACTTATTTCTTTGGAACATGGGCATAGTGTTGTAACTGGAACTTCTACACCAATCTTCATTTGGAATTCATCACTCATAGATGCTTCAAAAAAGCAGTTGTAGGAAAGCAATGATTCGATTTTAGAAACAGGAGCAGTTTTTTTAATAAAATATGGAAAACTAATGCTAACATAAGAAGCATCAGCATTTAAAGCTTTCTTTAGATCTTTTAAAAACTCTGGTAAGCTATTGATAAAGTTCTCTTTGTGATAATGATTAAGAACTTCTAAAAATCGGCTCATATGAGTTCCACGATGCTGGTGCGGCAGTTCCACAAACATATCCAGATCAGCAACCGTATTTTGACTGCCATTTACTTTATCATCTACAATTATCGGATAGCGTAGATTTTTAATGCCGACTTTATCAATCGTTACATTTCGTTTATCTTCTAAATTTTGAATATCAATTTTATCTTTCATTTTTCCTCATTATTAATTCATATACTGTTTCATATTTTCTGTCTGAAGTGATTTGATCTCATTGTTTTCAAGATAGAAAACAATCGCATCAATTTCTGCTATTTCGTTTGCTAAATTAATTGCCTGTTGTGGATTCAGCAAAAACAGTGCTGTAGAATAAGCATCTGCCAGAACAGCCTGCTTTGAGATCACAGTTACAGATACTGCTGTATCTGCAGGATAGCCAGTTTT
>QMNP01000276.1 GCA_003647825.1 Candidatus Cloacimonadota bacterium | reverse complement strand
TTTATATAATTAATCTTAGGGAATAATCTCGGTTTTAGTGATATAACTTTCAAGTTTTAAGGTGTTTATAGTAATTAACCAGTTGTACTATTATCAAAACCAAGAATGATCGTTGTTCAGAAATAAATGAATTTGTGTTCATTTCATTGACAATAATTTATATATTTCTATAAACGACACTAGAAAGTAAGGAGGAGTTATGCCAGTTCAAAAAATTCGCAAAGTTGATGAAAAAAAGAAATTGAAACATAAAGCAATAGTAAGAGCAGCCATCGAAATTTTTGCAGAAAAAGGATTTCATAATACAAAAATAAAAGAAATAGCTAAAATGGCAAATGTAGCGGATGGTACTGTTTATTTGTACTTCAGCACAAAAGATGATCTTTTCATAAAAGCTTTCGATGAATTAATTAGTGAAAAGCTTCTTATTATGAAGGAATTGATCAATAAAGAAGATACTTATTTTGAGCAACTCACAAAGTTTTTCGATTACCATGTAAAACTATTTACAGATGAACCTTATATTGCCCGATTTCTTTCGATAGAGTTGCGTCAGAGTACTGAATTTTATAAAAAATATCCAGACTATCAACCAATAAAGCGGTATCTCTCTTTTTTGCAGGAAATAATAGAAAAAGCAATTGCAGAAGGAAGTATTAGAGATGTTGATCCTGTAACGCTTTCCTATATTATGTTTGGAACTATGGATTTTGTACTTACAGAATGGTCTACTAAAGATCAGCCCTTTGCTCTAGGTGATATCTTACAGAAGGTTAAAGATATTCTGCGATACGGATATTTATCGGAAAATTAAAACAGTAGAAGATGTTCGAGTAATATCTTTGTTCCAATTGCGATCAAGATAATTCCACCCAGGAATTCTATCTTATTTTCAAATATTGAACCGATCTTACTGCCAATATACACTCCAAACAGTGAGAGTATAAAAGTAATTAATCCAATTATTATGATTGGTTCAATAATTTGTTGATTAAGAATTGAAAAACTGATTCCAACAGCCAGTGCATCAATACTGGTGGCAATTGCCAATAGAAAAACAGTTACAATATTATTTGGATCACAAGAACTTTCTGCTTTTGTAATTATAAATGATTCGTAGATCATTTTCCCGCCAATAAAAAGCAAAAGAAAAAAAACTACCCAATGATCAATTGATGCAATAGAAGCACTGAAACTGCTGCCGGCTAACCAGCCAAAATATGGCATAATCGCTTGAAAAAAACCAAAAAACAAAGCAACTCTAAAAGCTGGTTTTACTTGAAAATATTTTAAACTTACTCCAGCTGCAATTGATACGGCAAATGCATCCATTGCTAAACCTATTGCTATTATTACTATCGAAATATAATCCATATTTAACTCTCAAAACAATTGAAAATATCGTCTTCCAACTTGCAACTTATAAATTTTAATTCAATTAATAATTTTATATTTAATATAAACAAATTGACATGAAAGCACAATTATTAATATTTTTATTTATTTAAAATTAGTATAGGGAGAGATAAATGCAAAGATTTTGGTGCATAGTGCTTTTTGCAATTCTTGCTTGTAGTATTTTGACTGCCGCAAACACAAGTGATACTGAAGAGATTATAGCAAACAAACTTAAAATAGAACATCTGGAAAGAATGTTAAATGATACACAAGCAGAACTTGATGCACAAAAAGATGAAATATCAACTGAAATTCAAGAACATTTCGATGAGATCTATGCATCTGAAAACGCACTGCGTTATAAACGAGAAAAATGGGCAAACAATCTACTTGTTTATCTATCAGTTTTTTTTATTCTTATAGCGGTTGGAATACTTATTTTTATGCAAATAGTGAATCGAAAACTTACAAAAACCCTGGATGAAAAAAGCAAAGAAGCTTTTAAATCAGCAAGAAATGAATTAAATATTTTAACGGAATATAGTAATTCAACTAAAGAAAAGATGGATAAAGAGTTTGCAAATATTTTAGAAGTAGTATCAAAAGCACGGGCTAGATTTGAGGAATTTAAAGGAATAGATCTGGAAAGCATCTACAAGTTGGAAAAAACTGAGATCAACAACACTATCGGTTTTCTGAAAAATGCAGTAAACAGCATAAATGGAATTATAGAAATGGCACGCAGCACCTTTGATGAATATGATACAGAAATTGCGGAAATTGCGGAAAACGCCCTTGCTTATTTCGATGATATGAAGAAACATGATGTAAAGCAATTTATAAATGCCGAGAAAAAAGAATTAAACGTTGCCATCAGAAGTGCTAAGGACACTTCAGGAAAACTCTCTGCCTATAGTGAAAAGACAATGCAGAAGTTCGATGCAATGCTGGAAGCATCAACATCTAAAATTGATTCAATGGCAGAAAGTTCGAAAACTATTTTAAATGAGATCCAAACTAAGTTTGAATCAATTGTAAATCTTAATCTGGAAGATTTAGTTAGCCAGATTCAGCAGCAATTCGATATTTCCAAAGAAGAAATTAGTGTGAATTCAGATGAAATAAAAGCTCTTATGGAAAGTACAAAAGATAAGATGAACATCTTGCTGGAAGAAATGAATGATATTCTGCAAAATGCTTTAAAACATCAGGATGAAATTGCTGCTATTGATATGAGACAGGTTTATGAAGATTCTCGTAAAGAGATGGATGCGAATATTGAGATGATTCGAATTGAAACACAGCAGTTGAACGAATTTTCTTCATCCACGAAAACATTATTCGAAGAAGAACTTACAAAATTCCATGAGATGGTAGAATCAATTGAGCTGAAGTATAAAGAATTAAATGAACTGACTACAGATAATATTTTTGCTGAAGAGAAAAAAGCCTTCCTGCACAAAATAGACCTTATGAAAGAAGAAGTAGAAGAGCTTCAAGCTTTTGCAGTCAGCACCAAAGAAAAATTTAATGTATTCCTGGATGATCTGGATACAACTGTAAATAAATCTAAACAGCTGTATCATGAACTTGCCGATATAGATATGGAAAGCATTTTCCGTTCTGAAAAAGAAGCTTTACAAAATACACTTGCAGAAGCGGAAAATACATTAGCAGAGTTGCAAAGCATAGATATTGAGAAGATAACTGCCGAATCCAAAATTGATATAGATAAATTCATAGAATCAGCTAAAGAGAATATAAATGAATTTGTAAGTGATTCCTCGCTAAAAGTGAGTGAAGCAGATAAACTCCTTTCGTCGGCAAATGAGATCCTTCAAAATACACAGAAGCTGAATGAAGTCTTGCAAGATTATGATATTGAAGAACTAGTTGAACAAAAAACTGAAATTTATGAAGAAAAAGTTAATACATTACTGCAAGA
>QMNP01000275.1 GCA_003647825.1 Candidatus Cloacimonadota bacterium | reverse complement strand
TACTGCCAAACCCAGAATGTTAATAATAGAATACATCTTGTGCCTGCCAATATTTCGAAGTGCGATCTTGACATAATTCTTGAACATTTATAACCCCTTTGTCTTCCTCATAACTCCTTTGTCATCCTCGCGGAAGCGGGAATCTTTTTTTTGCAGATTCCCATTTGCATGAGAGTTACATTACTACCTTTAATTCTCAGAATATTGTTTCTGTTTCCCATGATGTCTTGGGAACAAAATATTATTGCAGATCGTTTTCTCATTTCAAATTCCTAATTTATCATTCGCAAACCTGTTGTTTGCGTTACTTACTCATATTTAAGCGCATCCACAGGATTTGAAACTGCTGTTTTTATTGTTTGGAAGCTAACGGTTATAATGGCTATCAATAAGGCGAAGCATCCTGAAATGATAAAAGTTAATGCTCCAATTTCTGTTTTATAAGCAAAATTCTGCAGCCATTTTTCCATCAGGTAATAAGCAACTGGCCAAGCAATAATAATTGAGATGATCACCCATTTGCAGAATTCTTTGGTCAGCAGGAAAGTGATACTCGAAACGGACGCTCCCATCACTTTGCGAACCCCAATTTCTTTGGTTCTTCTTTCGGTGATGTAACCTGCCAGTCCAAACAATCCCAGACATGAAATGAAAATTGCCAGGATCGTGAAATAAGTGATCAACTTACCGGCATCCTGTTCCTTTCTATAAAGGTTTTGCAAAGTATCATCAAAAAAGCGGAATTTCCAATCCAGATCGGGATCAATTGACTTCGCCAGAGCATCTAACTTTTCCAGTGTCTGTGCAGGATTTACTGAATTTATACGGGTCAGTAAATAACGGGCATCTCTGGTATCGGAATAAATTGCTAAAGGTTCGATCTTACCTCGAACTGTATTGTAATTGAAATCTTTTATTACTCCAATTATCTGTATCTTCCCGCCATAGACATGCTTGCCGACCGGTTCTTCCATCTCCATCCTGCGAACAGCTTCTTCATTTAATATAATACTGTTTGAATCAGCAAAGCTATTTGCAGAAAAATCTCTGCCTTCCAAAAGCTGGATCTCAAATGTTTTAAGAAAATCATGTTCCACATTTATCATATGCATTTGCAGAGTTTCATCACTCGTTTTACCTTCCCACTCATTTATACCTGCTCCCGGACATTCATACACAGGAAGCACATTCATGCAAGTCACAGAAGTTACATCCGGCATTTGCAGTAATGATTCTTTCATAACATCATATTTTTCTTTCAGGGTTGGTGAGAAGTATATCCAAACAAGATTATTTTTGTTGTATCCCAAATCTTTGTTGTAAATAAATTTGAGCTGTTTTTGAATCGTTAAAGCTGAGACCAGCAGAATTATTGATAAACTGAATTGAGAAATTACCAGGATCGTGCGAAAAGCAGAAGCAGTTTTGCCACTTCTAATTGTAGATTTGAGTACGTCTATCGGTTTGAAGGAAGACAACATCAAAGCAGGATATATTCCTGATAATAAGCCCGTAACGATGGTAATAACAACTAACATTAGAACCGTCTGTTTTGAATTGACAAAGTCGAAGGTAATTTCTTTGTTTGAAAGCTCATTGAATACCGGCAGCAAAAGTTCTGTGAGCAAAAGGGCGATTGCCATCCCCAGAACGGCATAAGTAATAGATTCCAGAAAAAACTGTACTATGATCTTACTTCTGGAGCTTCCCGATACTTTGCGGATGCCGATCTCACGGGATCTTACAGAAGATTTAGCAGTAGATAAATTCATGAAATTTATGCAGGCAATTAACAAAACCAGCAGAGCAATGAAAGAGAAAGTATAGATCGTTTTGATGTCTCCACGGATAGTGAAATCGTAGGCAACTTTAGAAAAAAGATAGGTTTCTTTCAGAGCCTGCAAGAACAAGATCGGTTGATTTTCCTCACCTTCCTCCCAATAATATTTTTCCAGCTTAGCATCTACTGCGGTCGGATCGGATCCTTCTTTCAATAGAACGTAAGTAGTAAAATTAAAAGAGCCCATACCGGGGTCATCAATGTTCTCTCCATCTTCTTTGATCAGATGAAAGGGTGTAAGGAAATCGAAATTGAAATGCGAATGATCAACATTATCGATGATTCCTGTAACTGTAAAATCACCTCGATTCTTAACCTCAATCGTTTTACCCAGCGGATCTTCATCACCAAAAAGTTTCTCGGCTGCCTCTAGAGTAAGCACCAGACTGTGAGCTTCGATCAGAGCTGTTTCGGGATTTCCTGCCAGTAGTGGAAAAGAAAAAATATCGAACACCGAAGGATCGGCAATACCGCTGTTCAAACCTATGAAACCATCCTCTTCGCTAGTTCGCATTTGAAAATTTCCCCAATTCTTAAAACGGCAGATCTCTTCGAATTCCGGCACTTCATCTATTATGTTGGGAGCTAACGCTGCTGGTGTAACCCCTACAACAAACTCATCACCATTTGTGTTTATATCTACCAGTATGCGGTAAATTCTATCATAGTTCTCGTGGAATTTATCAAATTTCAGTTCATCTTGAACCCAGAGTAAAATAAGAAAACACACAGCCAGACCTACAGCCAGACCAGCAATATTAATAAACGAAAATCCCTTGTGACGAATAATGTTTCTGAACGCAATCTTTAAATAATTCTTAAACACTTTCTTGATCCCATCCCTTTTTAATATCTGATTCCCAACGTTTGCCATTCAGGCGAAACTTTAGTGAAGGCAGATATTGGGAATCCATTAAATCCGCATTACGAAGACCAGTCTTCGTGATTACATCGACTAGACCAGCAAATTTCGTAACGAGTTCACTATTTTATGTTTTAATTATTGCATTTGCCGTGCCAAACACTATTTTGTTGTAGAACAGTTAGTTATACAGTTTTAAGAGTTGTTTTCATTGTCCGCAGGAGTACTATTTGTGTCCGTTGACGGACAGTAAGGTTTTACAAAACCCACCCCTGCTGTCCCCTCTATTCAATCGAATAGAGGATTATGAGAAGCTGAACTAAGAGAATTTTCTACGAAAATTTGTAGATGTTGTTGTGAAAAATTGCCCGTAGATTTTTTATATCATGCTGAGCTTATAGAAGTATGGAGTTGTCATTCTAAAATAATCCTGCTGTTCGTTTTATAGTTAAATTCAGGGTTAGGTGTATAAAGAAAATGTAACTCGAAAAGCAGCCTAATGAACAACCTGCAGGTTGCTAATTAGAAAAATAAGCAAATATGCATCATCCGAATTTCGGGCTGGATGCTTTTACTAAAGAAAGTGACAGCAGGGTAAATTACCGATAAAGTCCGTCCGGATCAACTTTTTCCCGCAGGATTGT
>QMNP01000274.1 GCA_003647825.1 Candidatus Cloacimonadota bacterium | reverse complement strand
TCTATCAGAGAGTTTCTGCTGAAGCAATCTATATTGCTAATTGATTACTATTTATAGAGATTGCTTCGTAAGCAACAGCGAGAAGCAAACTCGCAAAGACACACTTTTTTTCTTTTCTCACAATAACACTCTATTATGCAGAACTCATTTACAAAATCTATGGAAGATAAGTGAAAATGCAACAGAAATATAGCACTTTAGAAGCTCATAATCCAAATAATCTTAAAGCAAACCATAGTTGATCTTTTCTTGATTCTTCTTCTCTTTCTTTTTGTTCCCGTTGAATATTTAGAAATTCGATATCAGCCATTGCCATTGCCTTTATTGAATCAGGATGCAATTTAGATGAAATCTTCTGATCATGTTTTATGGGAATGTTTTCATGCTCTGCTGTATCGAACCAAATGCAAAAGCATGGCTGACAAAACTCCAGTTCCATTTTCTGCGAATCAACCGCGATCAAAAGTTTTTTCATTGGTCGCTGGCATTGAGGACACTTCTTAGAAAAATCTGTAGGGGAATCCTGTTTCTTACTATGGATTTGTCTTAGAACATCAGGATCAATATGTTCTCTTTTCAAAACGGGGATAGAAATCATCTTCCCATCACACAATTTGCAGGAATAATAAAACCCATTTTTTGTATTAATTCGTTCTAACTCGGTATTACAATTTGCACATTTCATTTTTGTTAGGAAGTTAGAATTTCATCGGCCATCAACCAGCCATGAGCTGTTGCGTAAATGATAGATCTGGTAGAACCGGAACAGTCTCCCACGAATTTGAGATTAAAAAAGTTAGCATTATCCAGTCTATTGGAATAAAATTTAATCTCCGGTGCATATAGCAGGTTATCTTCATTGGCAATTCCTGGAATTACATGGTTCAGGTTCTCGATAAAATCGATAATACTTTCTGCAATACGCCTTGGAAATGCCAGGTTTATATCACCCAGAATGTATTTTTCTTTTTCTAAGGTTGGAAGCACCCGATAAAGATGTTTAGTGCGCTTTGAATCTCTGAAGTTACTATAAGTTTGTAGTATTACTTTATTTTCCCCTGCCAGCAGGTTGGAAAGTTGTGCAATGTGCGATCCGTAGCCAATAGGATCATTAAACGGCTCAGTAAGCTGAACTGTAGTGAGTATTGCAAAATTTGTGTTCCTGCTTTTTTCTTTAAGCTTGGAATGGCCGTTCACGGTTACAAAATCTCCATAGTTTTCTGTTACCACGAAACCACTGGGATTATTACAAAATGTGCGAACCATATAACCGGTTTTACTCTTATATTTAATTTTAAATTCATACATTTCTCGGTTCAGTTCTTCCACGATATGGTTTGGAACTTCATAACGAACACCTAAATCTACCTTCGTATTATCAGTAATCAAGTCTGGGAATTTATTAATAGTTTTTTTAATGAGCTTATGGCCACTTCTTCCTACTGCCACGATAACTCTATCAAAACTATCTCGGTTGTTGATAATAACTGTATTTGCAATCGGTTCAATATCCTGCACTTCCGCATTGAAATGAAAATGAATATTATTATGAACTTTGAAATCTTCGTAGATCGTATATAAAACCTGCTTTAATTGATCAGTACCAATATGATAAAACTCTGAATGGATAGGCAGAAAACCTTTCGAATAGAAATCTTCATAATACTCTTTGCTGGCAAATGAACTGCCCTGCTCGAATTTTCCATCTTCTGTTTTATCTATATAATATTGAACTAATTTGTTCTGCAGGTCAACATCTACATCAATATCACCACCCATTTCTTTGGATACAAAGAGCTTTCCGTCAGCGCGTATTCCAGAAATACTGGATGAGTAAATATCTTTGCTTTTTTCAAAAATATGAAGTTCATGTTCGGTATCTTTCATCTTTTCTATGAATCCAATGGCTGCTGCTCCAAATCCGATTATGGCAATTTTCATTCAGTTTCTTCCTTACAAATTATAGTTATTTTCACAATATTCCTTAAAAAAGCTCAAATTCATCCTGAGATGAACTTGAGCATGTTTTTTAAATAAATTACTTCGCTATTTAAGCAATAAAGCTCTTCTGGTTTCTGTATATGAACCAGCTTGCAGGCGATAGAAATAGATACCAGATGACACAGTTTTTAAGTGATCGTCAGTGCCGTTCCAATTAATGCTGTGTATTCCAACTCCATATTCAGCTTGGACCAGAGAGCGTATGTGTTGACCTTTCATATTGAAAATATCAAGTTTTACAAATTCTGTTGCATCCAGAGCAAAACTTATCGTTGTATTTGGATTAAATGGATTAGGAGAATTCTGGTAAAGTGTAGTGCTATTATTAACTAGATCATCGGGGATATATGTTCCACCAGTTATCTCTAACCACCAGATCTGTTCATAATCATATCCATTCTTTGAACCAACTCCTTTAATTTCATGCCAGCCATTTACTGATAGTGAGACGTTGAGAAGGAAACTATTTTCATTTTGTAATTCTTCATCAATATACCAGGTAAATGTTACTTCCGGATCATTCGTCAACAATCCAAATACCAGTTGTTCACCAGCAGCAGCATAGAGCGTATCTTGTTCAGGAGTTATTCCATAGAACTGAGGTGTCATGATTCTGATACTGTCGATCTCTACATCAACCAATGGTTTATCATTGGCATCTGTGGGTACTTCACTTATCGCTTCTACAACATCTGATCCCATAGTCACGTGACCAAAAGCTGCATAATCACCATTCAACCAGGCAGTAGGTTCCACAGTAATGAAATATTGCGAACCTGCAGAATTTGGCTGACCTGTATTTGCCATACCTATAACATAAGGCTCATTGTAATTAACAAGTGGATTCCATTCATCAGGAATTGTATAGCCGGGACCCCCGTAGCCAGTTCCATATGGTCAGCCGTCCTGGATCATGAAATCGGCAATTACCCGATGAAAGATAAGATCGTCATAGAAATTACTGTTTGTAAGATCTATAAAATTACCTGCTGTAATTGGGACAAGATCTTCCCTTAATGTTACTTCGATATCTCCCATCGAAGTGTACCATCTGGCAATACTTTGTGCCCAGATGTAATTGATTGATAAAATTATAAAAATAATAAACAAAAAACGTAATGATTTCATAAAACCTCCTGAATATTTATTATTTGCGAAATTCTGAAATTAAATTAAAACGACCATGGATAATTAAATTTGAAGTTTGCATCATAATCAGCTTAGGTTATTCGCCTTCCAAATCAACATCCAAATCAGTATGGCTTATCTGAATAACATTTTCAGGTTCAATTTCCATTTCCAAGGCAATGGATCTATCATTCCAGGCATATTCTTTTAATTTATCAAT
>QMNP01000273.1 GCA_003647825.1 Candidatus Cloacimonadota bacterium | reverse complement strand
GAAAAAATTGCTGAAGCAAAAAAGAAAATTGAAGAAATAAATCGAAACCAGAAAACAGAATTACTTAAAAAAGCAAAATAAATTAGGGGAAATTAAGATGGAAAAAATAATTCCAAGATGGGAGTGGAGAACTTTTGGAGATGACCTTTCTAAAGGTGAAGAAAATATTAAGAAGTATGGAGAATCACGCGATAGAGTAAGCAAAGAAATATACATTTTATCAAAGAACAGCAATGATAATACAAAAATCAGAGATGAATTAATGGATATAAAATCTCCCATCAGGATCAATGAAGATACTGGTTTGGAACAATGGACAGTTCTGGCTAAATCTGCATTTCCAATTCATATAAATGATCTTGCACTTGTTTATAAAGCATTTGGAATTAAGCTTCCTTATCTTGATAAAGATGAATATTCATATAAGGAATATATTGAAGATCTTATCGGAAAAAATCCGTCTCTCAAAATGATAAATGTAGAAAAAAATCGACACGGTTATTTAATTGATGATGCAATTGTAGAAATAGCAGAAGTTAAATTTAATGAGATATCAACTAAAACGATCGCAGTTGAGCATGCCGACATGGAAGTCGTATTAAAAACTATAGAGAAATTAGGCTTAACTGAATATAAAAATGTTAATTACATCAAGGCAATGAAACAAACTTTTGGACTTGAGTATTAATTGTTCGAATTGTTTTTAAGGAATAAACATGAATAAATATGCAATATTAGATATTGGAACCAATTCCATTAAATTTTTTCTATTTTCAATTGAAAATGGAAAACCAGCAACCATTATAGATACAAATAATATTTCTCGGCTGGGAGAAGGATTGCAGAAAACCGGGATCATCTCGGATGAAGCAATGACCAGAAACATCAAGGCTTTACGAGAATTTATGGAAATTGCAGCAAAGGAAAATGTAAAAGAGATAATTGCAGTGGGAACAATGTGCCTGCGAACTGCAAATAACAGCGATGTATTTCTGAAAAGAGCTAAAGATGAACTGGGGCTCACGATCAAAGTGATCCAGGGTGAAGAAGAAGCAAGATTATCTTACCTGGCTGTTCTTTCTACAATCGGGAACACCGATAAAAATGTTGTTGTTTTCGATACAGGTGGAGGTAGCACAGAATTTATTTTTGGCAAGGGAACTAAACTTGAAAATCGCATTAGCCTTAATCTTGGTGCTGTTCGTCCTACTGAAGAGTTTTTGATTTCGGATCCGGTAAGAGAAGAGGAACTGGCAAAAATGCAAGATTATATGAAGAACTTTTTTGGAGAAAGAATAGTAGCTAAAAAAGCAGATTTCCTAATTGGGATTGGTGGAACTGTAACCAGTATGGGCGCAGTTATGCATAAAATGGTAAACTACGATCCCATGGTGATCCAAGGCTCTCAAATGACGCAAAGAGAAGTAAATGCACAAATTGAAATGTATATGAAAAAAACTATCGAAGAACGAAAACAAATACCGGGGTTACAGCCCAAAAGAGCTGATGTTATTTTGGCGGGAGCGGGTATTATTAAAACAATTATGGAAATTTTTGACATAGATTCTTTCACTATTAGTGATAGAGGATTAAGACACGGAATTTTATTCGATCGATTCTTGAGTTAGTTATGTTGAAGAACAAGAACCTTTTTAATTTGAGAGCATTGGAACTAGGTGTTAAATATTCCAGTGGATTAGAAATTTTTTTTTGGAACTGATAAAACTAATAATAAGAGTTTAGATAAGGAATGATCATGAGCTTGAAATCAAGAAGTTTTATTTTCTTAGTTTTTACCGTTTTATTCGTTTTTTTGAATGCTTCCGAATCAGAGATTTACCCAAATATTTCAATTGAAAAAGCAGAAAATGTGTTGTCATACAATTTGATTGATGTCGTTGGGAAAAAAGTACAACAACCCTTAGTAGTAAAAGTAGTTGATGAAAATTCTCAACCTGTGGAAAATGTTCCGGTAACTTTCAGTATTGTTTCTACTCCTTCCGGATCAAAAGAATACAAATTTGAAGAAGAAACTGTATTCTCGGGAAGTGACGGAATTGCTCAGACACATTTTATTTTAGGATCAAAACCTGGAAATTATGAATGCTCAGCTCGTATCAATAATCCTGATACGAATGATATAATTTATTTTAAACTAACTGCACGTAATTCCAGATGGATATTCTTCTTGATAACCGGTGTGCTTGGCGGCCTGGGACTTTTCTTAATTGGAATGAACATGATGAGTGACGGGATGAAAAAAGCTGCTGGAAACAAAATGCGCAGTATCCTTTCCACTCTTACGAAAAATAGAGTAATAGGCCTAATGGTTGGTGCTGTTGTTACTATGATAATTCAAAGCAGTAGTGCTACAACAGTGATGCTGGTAAGTTTTGTGCAGGCAGAATTAATGACTTTCGCACAATCATTGGGAGTGATCTTAGGGGCGGATATCGGAACTACTATTACTGCACAATTAATTGCATTTAAATTCACAGATTATGCCTTGCTGATGATTGCTGTAGGATTTGCTTTAAAAGTATTCGTAAAGAAAGAAGGGATAAAAAACTTAGGTGCAGCAATATTAGGTTTTGGTATTTTATTTTTTGGAATGCATATAATGTCTGAAGCTATGTATCCGCTTCGCTCTTATGAAGGATTTATCAATCTTCTTTTGAAACTCGAAAATCCACTTTTAGGAGTTGTTGTAGGTGCTTTATTTACCGGATTGATCCAGAGCAGCAGCGCCTTTACGGGAATCGTTATTGTTCTTGCTTCTCAAGGTTTACTGTCACTTGAAGCCGGTATCCCATTGATCTTTGGTTCAAATATTGGAACCTGTATTACAGCGGCATTATCCAGCATAAATACTTCCCGCGATGCAAAAAGAGTTGCTCTTGCTCATGCTATTTTCAAAATATCGGGTGTTTTACTCTTCATCTTCTGGATTCCGACTTTTGCCGATCTTGTTCGTTCTATCTCTCCCGTTGCTGATCCCTCTCTTTCAGAGATCGCCGCAAGAAGTGCAGTTGTTCCAAGACAGATTGCTAACTCGCATACTATCTTTAATGTCGGTTTCGGTTTGATCTTTTTACCTTTTACTGCTTTGTTTGCAAAATTGATTATTAAGCTCATGCCGGAGAAAAAATATGAAAATGCTACAAAACCAAAAATTTTGCATCTGGATGATAAAGTCATCGAGACTCCATCTTTGGCAATTGAGCTTTCAAAATCTGAAGTTTCATGTATGATTAAACTCTTGAAAAGGATGTTAAGCGCAGCAATAAAGCCATTCTTTGATGATAAAGAACTCTCAGATGAGGCATATCCCAACATCACTCTTTTAGAAGGAATAAAGATGCGAGAAGATAAAGTG
>QMNP01000272.1 GCA_003647825.1 Candidatus Cloacimonadota bacterium | reverse complement strand
TTGTGAAATCATTAGGGTAGCAGTACCGAACCTGGAATCTGCCAAAGCAATAACAAAGATTAAAAAGCAGATAAAAATACCATTGATCGCAGATATCCATTTTGATTATAAATTAGCTTTAGCTTCCATCGAAGCAGGTGTCGATGGTTTGCGCTTAAATCCCGGTAATATAGGAAGTCAGCTGAATGTGCTTAAGGTTGTAGATGCCGTTCGTGAAAAGAAAATTCCCATCAGAATTGGTGTAAATAGTGGCTCTCTCTCCAAAGACTGTATAAAGAAATACGGTGTTACCGCCAGAGGAATTGTAGAAAGTGCTCTGGAGCATGTTCATATTTTAGAAAGCGCTGGTTATAGCGAGATGAAGATTTCAGTAAAGGCTTCATCGGTTCCATTAACAATAGAATCTTATCGACTATTAAGCCAAAAGGTAAATTACCCTTTGCACCTGGGTGTTACAGAGGCTGGCACCGAGGTTGTCGGAGCCATTAAATCGTCTGTGGGAATAGGAACATTATTGGCAGAAGGGATTGGAGATACAATTCGTGTTTCTCTCACAGCAGATCCGATAAAAGAAATTTCCGTGGCCAGAAACATTCTAAAAGCATTGCATCTTCGAAAAGGTTTAGAGATAATCTCCTGCCCCACTTGCGGCCGCACTCAGATCAAGCTCATTAAATTAGCTCACGAAGTAGAAAAAAGATTGGTCGAATTTAAAGATAAAGATCTTATAATTGCGGTAATGGGTTGTGTGGTAAATGGTCCTGGTGAAGCCCGAGAAGCAGATTTCGGGATTGCCGGTGGAATTGGAGAGGGCCTGCTTTTTCAAAAAGGGCAAATTGTAAAAAAAGTACCAGAAAACCTTTTGTTGGATGAGCTGGTTGCTTTGATAAGAGCAAATGTGGAAAAATAAACTTCTTTTAATTCTTTTTGTAATATTTTCTAACCTTCTGGCGGCAGATGAGATCACAATTGGAAAAATCAGTTTTGAAGGTAATCAACTTATTACTAATGATGAACTTAGTAATACAATTTATTCCCGCTCCGGCGATATTCTTGATCATAAGAAATTAAATGAGGATACATCCAGAATAGCAAAGCTTTATAAGAAAAAGGAATTCCTCAATGTAAAAGTTTTCTTCCCAAAAATCCTAACTAATAATACTCTAAAATTCGACATCATTTTCCAAATTGAAGAAAAGCAGAATCCTCAAATTTCAAAATTGGAAATCTCCGGTAACCGCTATATCTCTTCGCAGAAACTACTTTCTAATATTGCACCTAAGTTCACACTGGAACAATTAAATTCTAATATGCAGAAAATCCTGGAATATTACAATGATAATGGTTTTTTATTTGCAGCGGTTACTTTAGATAGCCTGGTTTATAATAAAGATGATCTTACCGCTTTCTGTAAAATAGAAGAAGGTAGTTATTGTGAGTTTGAAAAGTTTCGCTTCCGGGGCAATAAAGTTACCAGAAATAATACTCTCATTAAGTTATCCGGATTACAGTCAGCAGAGCATATCACTCCTGCCGTCTTAGAAAAAGCCGCAGACAATATACTTAAAAAGCAGTATATTAAAGAGTGTGATATTATTCCTATAGATCACAAGCAGCTTCTCATATCTATTAAAGAAGATAAAATGAGCCTGTTCTCTGGCATTATAGGTTATGATAATTCCCAAAAGAAAGATAAGGAGCTTACCGGTTTTGTAAATGTAGAGTTTCTGAATCTTTATGGAACAGACCGCAATTTAACCTTTTTGTGGCAAAAGCTGAATGCAGACAGAACTTCAATTGAAATGAGTTATCATGAATCTGGTCCCCAGCATATTCCTTTATCTGCCGACATCTCAGTTTCTCGTTTAGAAGCAGATTCCACCTACATCCAAACAACCCTGGAAACAGATATTTATTATTATGATCTTAAAAATAAGTATGGTGCATATTTAGCTTTTGATGATGTATTTCCAGGTAGTAGAAGACCAAAATTGATCAAGAAAACAAGCTATCAAAAAATCGGAGCATTCTGGCAATTTTCCAGTTTAGATTATTATCAAAATCCTACGAAAGGAATTGAGTTCAATCTGAAATACTACTATATTTTTAATAAAATAGAGAACCGAAATATCTCTAAGCAAGCTGTTGAAGCAACCTGGATTTATAATAAAAAGATTTTCAATAGAGCGGTATTCAATACCGGATTTCATGCCAGCCTTATAGAGAATAAAGAATTGCATGAACTGGAGTATTTTCATTTGGGAGGTAACAAAAATCTACGCGGATTCACTGAGGATCAGTTTAATGGATATCGTGTAGGCTGGATAAATACCGAATTGAGATATTTGCTGTCACGTACTTCTCGTTTTTTTGTTTTCACAGATTATGGATATGTAGAATCTCAAATTATTAAGCAGGATAAATTATTTGGCTTTGGATTCGGACTTCGACTTCAAACCAAGCTGGGATTACTTGGTTTAGACTATGGATTCAGCCATAATGGAACGGAATTAAGAAATCCCCTTGACGGAATTATCCACTTTGGATTGGAATCAAAATTGTAATATATAGTTTATTCTGTATATTATCATGAGTTCTGCATAATAGAGTGTTTTTGTGAGAAAAGAAAACAAGTGTGTCTTTGCAAGTTTGCTTCTCGCTGTTGCTTACGAAGCAATCTCTATAAATAGTAATCAATTAGCAATATAGATTGCTTCAGCAGAAACTCTCTGATAGACGCTTCGCAAAGACAAAGTTTGTATTATGCAGAAGGCTTTGTATATTATCGTGACAGGAGGTACAATGCATAGAAATGGACAGATAAAAGTCGGCGTGTACGTAGATGTCTCCAATATTGCTCAAAATGGTGGGTATGGTATGCAATATGATGTATTACGTGAATTTGCCTGCCGCAATAATGGAATAGCTATTCGCTTGAATGCCTATGTAGCCTATGATGAAGAAATGGCTAAAAACAATTATGATTATAAAGTGAAATCTGCAAATTTTCATTCGGTTTTACGAGATTTTGGATATAAGGTTATTGTTAAAACAGTGAAGTGGTATACTGATGAACAAGGTAATCGTTATGGAAAATCTAATGCAGATCTGGATATGGCTGTAGATGCTTTGATGCAGTCGGAAAGATTGGAATATGTTCTTATTGTAAGTGGTGATGGTGATTTTGTACAGGTTGTGCGAGCCTTGCAGAATAAAGGCTGCCGGGTAGAAGTCCTGGCTTTTAACAACGTGGCTCATGAGCTAAAAACTGAAGCAGATGTTTACACATCAGGTTACATTGTTCCAAACCTCACTCCCATTGAATTGCATGATAAAACAAATGGCAAACGAATTGTACGTGGAGTATGCTATTCCTACAACCAT
>QMNP01000271.1 GCA_003647825.1 Candidatus Cloacimonadota bacterium | reverse complement strand
TAAGTTTCAGAGTATCAACCTGTGGTAGGTTTACAGAAATGATTTCTTCTGAATACAGACATGATAAAATGATAAAAAATAAAAGGAAAAAGGGAAAAAGTTTTTTCATGATTGCTCCTAATTTAATTGATTCTTTTCTTTTTATTACAAATTGATTGTGCTTGGTCAATTGCTGTATTAATAACAGTACAAAGATCAAAACATAAACCCCATTCGAGTCCGTTCCTAACCAAATGAAGTTCACACTCTGTAAGTTCACGTCCAATTCTTCTTGTTGCATCTTCCTGAATAGCTTCAACTGTGATATAAAACATCAAATCTTCTCGTGTATAAGTGTCCATAATTATTCCTACAATTGAAAATCTTTTCTCATTTGTATTAAATTTTTCTCTGCCGAATAAAGCAATCCGACGTTATCTGGTGTAACATTAATTATTCGCTTACTCATCTCAGGAAATGAGTTTGAGACCTGATTATATTTTTTGTCGTCATGTGTTATTACATACAATTTGGTTTGATATTCACGCAAAGTAGATAATCTCCCAAATCCTGACCAAACACCTGTTGAAAATTCAACTTCAAAAGCATATTGTGGATATAGATCATTTGCAGCTTTTCTAAACCATATTACATCAATGTGTCGTAAAGATTTGTGATCTGTATATTGAAGTTTTGGGCAAGAATCTAATGTAGTATAAGAATCCAGTCTTTTCTCATTGAATTTCTTAGATTTATCAGGTGAATAAGTTTTAAATCCCCTAATGTTTCCTATATCAATCAAACGTCCTTGGATTATTGTGTGAAATGATTCAATTGGATTAATATATTCAGAATTGTAAGAAGAAGATGATTGTAAAGATTCCCAATTATTCATATATTTCGAACAATCAAATCTATTTTTTCTACCTTTAAGCACTAAATTGAAATCTCGAGTAAAATTTAATTTATACTCTCCATTTCGATCATGACTAATTTCAGGTAAAAGTTTAATTAAAACTTTTGTAGGAAGAAACACAACTTGATTAAGATTTCCACATACAAACGCAATGAATGAGTTACTTAGATTATACATTTTCTTCTGCAGTAATATAATTAATTCCGAAAAAGAATCGCTTTCCTGAATCTGATGCTACACGAACAAGAACATTTGAATTCCCAATCTTGAATGCATTGGCTCTAAGAAGCTTCTCAGGGAGCAGAAGATTATTTTGAAGCTTTGCTTCCTCGATAAATTCGTTGAAAAGTCTTTTAGCTTCTTTCATACAATTTTCCCACTATAAAAAAAAGTTATATTACAAAATATATTTACTTAGATCTTCATCTTCAATGATGCGAGCCAGTTTTTTCTTAACCATAGTTTTGGTAACTCGTACTGTTTTATATTTAGTATCCGGCATATTGAAAAGATAGTCTTCCAGAAGTGCATTCATTATTGTGTGCAAACGACGTGCTCCTATATCTTCCATCTTTTCATTGGCCTGAGCTGCGAAATCAGCGATCTCATTCACAGCAGCTTCATCGAAATTGAGTTTTACACCTTCAGAAGCGAAAAGTGCTTTATACTGCTTGGTTAAAGAATTCTTGGGATAAAGCAATATTTTTTTCAAATCTTCTTTTGTAAGACTTTGCAGTTCTTCACGGATGGGGAAGCGTCCTTGAAGTTCCGGGATCAGATCGGAAGGTTTTGCAGTACTGAAAGCTCCTGCTGCGATAAAAAGAATATGAGAAGTATCAATGGAACCGAATTTTGTGGGAACGTTACTTCCTTCCACAATTGGTAACAGATCACGCTGAACACCAGATCTGGAAACATCTGCACCAGTTCTGTTTTCATTTCCGGCAATTTTATCAATTTCATCTATAAAAATTATACCATGATTTTCAACTCTGTTTTTTGCTTCCGCCTGCACCTTTTCTTTTTTTACCAGGCGGTTAGATTCTTCCTCGATAAGATAGTTAAGAGCGTCAATAACTTTCATCTTCTTCTTTTTGTCAGCTTCTCCCTTTTTGCCCTGGAACAGGCTGCTCATCATATCACCGATCTGCAGGTCGATGTTTTCCATTCCTGTTGGAGAGAAAATCTCGATATGAGCTGGTCGCGGACGATTCACGCTAACTTCGACTTCTCGATTATCAAGTTCACCGTCGTCGAAGAGTTTCTCCATCTTTTTGCGGATACGATCATAACGCTCAGATCGTTTCTTGATCTCGTCTTCTGTTTCATTGGGAACAACAGGAGGACGTGGATAGAGAATATCGATCATGCGGTTACGTGCCCTTTCCCGAGCTTTTTCCTGAACTTCCAGTGTCATTTCGGTTCGCACATCATTTAAGGCAATGTTCATCAGTTCGCGGATCATAGATTCCACATCTCGGCCTACATATCCAACTTCAGTGAATTTGGAAGCTTCAACCTTTATGAATGGAGCATTGGCCAAACGAGATAGACGACGTGCAATTTCGGTTTTACCTACACCGGTAGGACCGATGAGGATGATGTTGTTGGGCATGATCTCCTGCTGTAGTTCTCCTTCTACCTGCTGGCGTCGCCAGCGGTTTCTCAGAGCTATTGCTACAGCTTTTTTGGCCTGATCTTGCCCGATGATATATTTATCAAGTTCTTCAACTATTTTATTTGGTGTTAGTTTTTTCATTTTAAATTAAAATCCTTATGAATGCTAAACTTCTTCAATGGTTACATTTTTATTTGTATAAACGCAGATATCTGCTGCGATGTTGAGGGATTTTTTTACAACCTGTCTGGCAGAGAGTTTGCCGTCTTTAAGAGCACGGGCAGCAGCCAGGGCGTAATTTCCTCCGGAGCCGATAGCGATGATATCATCATCCGGTTCCAGTACATCTCCATTACCGGTAATTACAAGTAGAGTTTTCTTATCGGCAACTATTATCATTGCTTCCAGTCTTCGTAATATTTTATCTGAACGCCAATCTTTGGCCAGCTCTACAGCTGCTCTTTTCAGGTTACCTTTGTAAGTCTTCAGTTTTTCTTCAAATTTCTCGAAAAGAGTGAAAGCATCGGCTGTAGCACCAGCAAAGCCAGCAACAATTTTTCCTTCAAATAAGCGTCGAATTTTCTGTGCACCTGCTTTCATTACCGTATGGCCTAAGGTAACCTGTCCATCACCGCCAATGGCAATTTTGCCGTCTTTCTTCACACCAATAATGGTGGTTCCATGCATTTCTATCATATACAATTCCTTAAAGTGTTAACCATTGCGAAGGTCGATATAAGCAAGAAGTCCTAAAACCGTTCGCAAGGTTTGAATATATTATTGTGCCATGCATTTCTATCATATACAATTCCTTAAAGTGTTAACCATTGCGAAGGTCGATATAAGCAAGAAGTTCTAAAACCGTTCGCAAG
>QMNP01000270.1 GCA_003647825.1 Candidatus Cloacimonadota bacterium | reverse complement strand
AAACTCTTGAAAAGGATGTTAAGCGCAGCAATAAAGCCATTCTTTGATGATAAAGAACTCTCAGATGAGGCATATCCCAACATCACTCTTTTAGAAGGAATAAAGATGCGAGAAGATAAAGTGGATTTTCTTGAAGAAGAAATCCTGAAATATCTTCTCAAAATCCAACGCAAAGATTTGAATGATGAACAGGCAAAAGAAGTTTATGTGATGATGTCTTCTGTTAATGATATTGAAAGTATTGGGGATATTATTGATAAAAATATTACCCCGCTTTTTCAGAAAAAGCGTAATTTGAAAATGGATTTTTCTGATGCAGGTAAAGACGAAATAAGGGAATATCATCTGAAAGCCATGAAGCAGGTTAGCAGGTTAGGTGTGGCTTTTGGAGAAATGAATATGACAGAAGCAGCAAAAATAATGGAAAAAGATGCAAAATATACCCAACTTGAATCGGAATATAGAAACAGCCACATCAAGCGTGTGGGCAAAGAGTTAAATGAATCTATCGAAACCCACGAAATTTATATGGAATTGATGGATCTGCTCAAACAGATAAATGTTTATACCGCCAATATTGCTAAAACTCTTATTTCATCTATTCAGGTTAAAAATTAATAATAAAAGGAAGTAAAGATGAACTTTTTTTCAAGTAAGGCTAAACAATTAGAAGGAGATATCGATGGTTATCTGGACAGAGTAACTACGGCAGGATTGATCTTTCTGGAAGGTGTAAGAGCTTATGTAGCTGGAAAGCCAGATAAATTTGAAAGGAATTTTAAAGAGATATCTACCTTGGAAAGCGATGCAGATGATATTCGACGTGACATAAAACACAAACTATATACTTATATGCTTATACCGGAATCACGTGGTGATGTGCTGGGGCTTTTGGAAACTATGGATGATATTGTTGATATCTGCGAGAAAGTTCTCGAACAATTCTCAATTGAAACTCCGGAAATACCCGAATTTCTGAAAAGCGATTTCATCGAACTTGCAGAGCTTTCTTCCAAGGCTGTAGAAGAAGTTGTGAAAGGAGCTCGTGCTTTCTTTCGTGAGATTGCAATGGTCAGCAATTATGTGAATAAAGTGCATTTCTATGAACATGAAGCAGATGATGTTGAAGAACATTTAAAACGAGCAGCCTTCAATAGTGATGAAATAGAACGTTTCAGCCATAAAGTGCACATGAGATATTTTGCCGAGAAGATCGCTGCAGTTTCTGATGTTGCAGAATCTGTAGCAGAACGGCTTTCCGTATATGCCATCAAACGTAGAATATAATCAGTTTTTTGGAAGAATAATATTATGTTAACTACTCTATTTTTCTTATCAAGCGGTCTGTTTCTGGGCTGGTCTCTGGGTGCCAATGATGCCGCCAATATATTTGGTACTGCTGTCGGTACAAAAATGATCAAGTTTAAAACAGCTGCATTTATTTGCAGTGTGTTTATTATAATAGGAGCTGTGGTAAGTGGTGCCGGAGCATCTCACACTCTGGGTAAATTGGGCGCTGTAAATGAACTGGCCGGTGCGTTCATTGTTGCTTTAGCAGCTGCCATAACTGTGATGTGGATGACCAAAGCAGGGCTTCCGGTTTCTACGTCTCAAGCTATTGTCGGTGCTATTATCGGCTGGAATTTATTCTCTCATACTGAAACTAGCATGGATTCACTTTCAAAGATCGTAGGAACTTGGATTTTTTCACCCATATTATCTGCAACCTTGGCATTCGTATTATTCCATATTGTAAAAAGAATTGTGGAAAGATCTAAAATTCATCTATTGCATTTAGATTCCTATACCAGGATTGGATTATTGGTTGTAGGTGCTTTTGGCTCCTATAGTTTGGGTGCGAATAATATAGGTAATGTAATGGGTGTATTCATTGCATCATCACCATTTAAAGATATTACTTTAGCAGATTTATTTCAGATTTCATCTACCCAACAATTATTCTTAATTGGTGGTATTGCCATAGCAGTTGGAGTATTTACTTATTCCAAAAAAGTAATGATGACAGTTGGATCGGGGATATTTAAACTTTCTCCGGTAACTGCATTGGTTGTTGTTCTTGCCAGCTCTATTACCTTGTTCTTGTTTGCATCTCAAGGATTGTATAACTTTCTAACTTCACATCATTTACCTGCGTTTCCTCTGGTGCCGGTTTCTTCCTCACAAGCTGTTGTTGGTTCTGTAATGGGAATAAGTCTGGCCAAGGGCGGCAGAAACTTGAATTTTAAAAAACTCGGGCATATAAGTATGGGATGGATTGTAACTCCTGTTGGTTCTGCAATTCTGGCTTATGTAGCACTGTTCTTCATGCAGAATGTATTCATGCAAAACGTTTTCAAATAATGGGAAAAAGATGAAAAGAATATCAATATATTTATTTCTAATAGTTTTAATTCTAACTTCCTGCAAGAAAGCAGATGATGAATTTTCGTTTCCCAAAAAACCGATAACAATTATTGTTTATACAGGTCCCGGTGGATTGATAGATATTACTGCACGTAAATTTGCAGATGTCGCATCTAAATATTCCGAAGCTACTTTTGTAGTTGAGAACAAACCCGGTTCGGGTGGCATTGTTGCAATGAAAAGACTGCTTCAATTACCATCGGATGGTTATACACTTTTTGCCTGCACAAAATCAAATATTTCTAAGATCGTTTCTACCGGTGGTGAAGCTTATATTGAGGGTATAGATTGGGCTGCGATGATGATGGCAGATCCTGAATGCATTATTACTCACAAAAAACAAAATGTAAACAGCTGGGAAGATCTTGTTGCTGATGCAAAAACTAAAGACGGTGATCAACTTTGGTTAGGTCCTGCAAATGGTGGACTGGATCATGTGACTGCTTT
Organism: Candidatus Cloacimonadota bacterium; assembly: GCA_003647825.1. Lineage (GTDB taxonomy): Bacteria > Cloacimonadota > Cloacimonadia > Cloacimonadales > TCS61 > B137-G9. Next base: position 519 of record QMNP01000270.1, on the reverse strand, counting down.
AAAGATCTGGGATGAAGCAGGCATAAAAGCAAAGTGGATTCCATTTAAGAGCGGCGGGAAAGCAAGAGCTGCATTATTGGGAGAGCAGGGTGTAGCTTATGTGGGAAATCCACGTGAAGTTCTGGGAAATGATGAATTGCAGATCGCAGCAGTTTCCAGCTTAGAGAGATTGCCCCAATTCCCGGATGTTCCCACTTTCAACGAATTTGGTCTTACAGGTTTGGATAACGAATTTATGTGGCGCGGATTTGTGCTGAAACAAGGTTCACCGCCAGAGATCAGTAAATGGTATGATGAGCTTTTTACCAAAGTAAATAATGATCCGGAATGGCGTGAATATTGGGAACGCGGTGGAATTGATGTTGTTTATAAAAACTCCAAAGAGTTTACCGAAATAGTTAATAAAGACAAAGAACAGTTCACCCATTACCTTCAAAAAATTGGTATTATAAATACACAGGCAACAAACTTATTAGCAAAACTTGCTACCGGAAAAACCTTGAATTTCTTAGTTATTTT
>QMNP01000269.1 GCA_003647825.1 Candidatus Cloacimonadota bacterium | reverse complement strand
TGGAATATCAACAGCAATAGAATCTGCGATAGTTGTACTTGGTTTTGTAACAAATTTTTCGTTAACTAAATTACGAACAATGTTATTACTTTTCTCAGATTGAACAGCAATGATTGTAGGTATTTTCTTGATCAAACCTAATTTCAGCAGGTCTTCAAATCCTTTGAATACACCAGAAATTATACAACCATCTCCAACCGGAACAAAAACTCGATCGGGAAGTTGCTGTCTTAATTGCTGGAATATCTCGAATGAAACTATTTTCTTACCTTCAATTGTGAATGGATTATAAGCAGTATTTCTATTAAACCAACCAAACTTTTTTGTTGCTTCAATACTCAGATCAAAAGCATTATCATAACTACCATCAACAGGAACAAGTTGAGCTCCATACATTAATATCTGGGTAAGTTTAGCTTTGGGTGCAGAAGCAGGAGCGAAGATAATTGCTTTCTGTTTTTGAGATGCGCAAATTCCTGCTAAAGATGATCCTGCATTTCCAGTTGATGCTGCAACAATTGTATCAATTTTCTGTTCTTTTGCAAAAGCGCATACTAGATCCGAAGCTCTATCTTTAAAAGAGAAGGTAGGATTTTGGGAATCATCTTTAAGGAGGATTGTGAAAACACCCTTTTGTTCCCCCTTTCGAAGAGGGATACTTGAGGAGCTGATTTCATAGAGGGGTGTTTTACCAACCTTAAGCCACGATAAACTGCGTTCTGAATTAATTGGTAAAAGTTCACGATATTCCTTCGCCTTAAGTTTATCGAAAAGTTTGTGCCATTTTGCCAGATTCTTAATTTTCCCGTAATGATACAAAGTTTTCAAAATTCCTTTTGGTGGGATATCAGGTGTGTTCTCTTTCTCGCAAGTGGGGCAGAGGTATGTAACTTCATCCTGCTCATATTTTGTACCGCAGGTTGTGCATTCAAAATAGTATTTGTTTTCTTTCATTTTTCCTCACAATTATGTTTCCTGGCACCGAATTTTTACCGAAATTTCACCGAAAAGAAAAGATATTAAAATACAATTCTTTTATACTGCAAACAATTGAAATATCCGAAATTTATTATATAACCAACTTTGATTCCAGTTGTTTTCAAGTAACTGATCTACTGAGCATGATGTTTTGTTGAAATTGCTTTTATAGCTTTTAGTTCGATAATGATCTTTTTCTCTACGATAATATCTGCATAGTATTCACCAATAATGGAACCATCATATCTTACAGGTAAAGCAAATTGTTGTTCTGCATGGATTCTTGCTTTTCCAAATTCATACATCAGAGCATTTTCGTAAACTTTTTCCAGATAACCATTTCCCAATTCAGCATAGATTTTTTTCGCAAGTTCTATAATTGTATCTGAAAGTTCCTTCTCATAAATCATTAATATTCCTCACATAATGCTATCAATTTTCTGTAATATTTCGGTGCCGTATCGGCGGCTATATGCTATCCTTTCTCAAGTATTCCATTCAATATTTTTTCCGGTGTTAGTGGTACCGAACGAATTCTTACTCCAACAGCATTATAAATTGCATTTGCTATAGCAGCAAGTGGTGTATCAATTCCAATTTCACCTACCGATTTTGCACCGTATGGTCCTGCTGGATCGTAACTTTCTGCAAATTCAACAGTGATTTTCTTCACATCTTTTCTATTAGGGATTTTGTACTTCATGAAGTTGTTAGTTTCCATTTTCCCATCTTCAGAATAAATCACATCTTCATACATTGCCATGCCAATACCTTGCAAGATTCCACCTTCAACCTGGATTTTTGCCAGATTTGGATTTATCGTAGTTCCACAATCAACAACAGCAACATAATCTAGAATATCAATTTTCCCTGTTTCCGTATCAAGTTCAATTTCTACAAAACCTGCCATAAATGGAGGAGGAGATTTTGGGCTTGTATTGGAACCTGAAGCAATAAGCTGCTTCATATCTGCCCCAAATTTATAATACAATCCTTCAGAAAGTTCTTTCAATGTAATTGATTCTTCACTGAATTTTGATTTGAAAATACAATCTTCAAATATTATATCATCTTTGTGAACTGCATGCAGAGCTTTTGCTGCTTCTTCAATGAGTTTTTCTCTCATGTTCAATCCAGCTTTTCTGGCAGCATTTCCCGAAACAAAAGTTGTGCTGGAAGCATAAGCTCCAACATCATAAGGTGTAGTATCTGTATCAGAAGAGGTTATCACAATCCTTTCAACCGGAACTCCAATTGCCTCTGCTGCAATTTGGCTTAGAACTGTATCGCTTCCAGTTCCAAGATCAGTAGCACCAACCAGCAAATTAAAGAATCCATCATCATTTAGCTTTAAAACTGCAGCACCCATATCCAGGAGTGGAATACCAGAACCTTGCATTGCTATTGCAGTTCCCACACTTCTTATTTTGTTAGAAGCAATTTGTTTGGATGGGAATTTCTCATCCCATTTTATCAATTTTCTGCCGCGTTTTATACAATAATCCAGCTTACAGCTTTCCATTATTTGAGCAATACCTTCTCCACCTTCTCCCATTACGCTGAATACCGGTGAAGATTCACCTTCTCCAATACAGTTTTTCAGACGTAATTCTACTGGATCCATTTTTAGTTTTTTGGCTAATTCACTCATAGCTGATTCAACCGCAAAATTAGCTTGAATTGCACCATAACCGCGATAAGCTCCAGCAGAGCATTTATTCGTATAAACAACTTTACCTTCAAAACGAAGAGCTTTTGCTTTATTATACATTGGTAGAAGTTTAGAGCCGGCAACCATGAATGTTGTTAGAGAATGCTCTCCATAAGCCCCTGTATTAGAAAGAATTTGCATATCGAAAGCTTGTAAATTGCCTTCTTTATCTGCTCCTAATTGTACATCAATTCTCATTTGATGGCGGGTAAAAGTACTTTCATTCACCTCTTTTCTTGTGTAGAAACATTTGGATGGTTTACCTGTTTTTAGGGTTACAATTGCTGTAAAAAGGTCATTATGAACTTGTTGCTTTGCTCCAAATCCTCCACCAATTCTAGGTTTATATACTCTGATATCACGCAGAGGTTTATTGAGTGCTTCACCGATTATTCGACGTGTATGGTATGGATTTTGAGTTGAGGTAATAATATTCAATCTTTCTTGAACATCAATATAAGCAGTTGATGTGTGCGGCTCCATCGCTGTTTGCTGTTGTGCATGAGTATAATATCTTTCGCTTACAACAAATTCGCATTCAGATAATGTTTTTTCAACATCACCCACTATCATTGTGTCCATATAACTGCAGGCAACATTGTTTTTTACATCAAGTCCCATTGGGAACATTGTATAAATTTCCTTCTCGGGATGAATAATAGATTTATGACCAATAGCTTTTTCAAAATCAAGAACAGGTTCTAAAACTTCATAATCCAC
>QMNP01000268.1 GCA_003647825.1 Candidatus Cloacimonadota bacterium | reverse complement strand
TTACCTTTCCGAAATCGCTTTCGAAGAGAAACTCAAAGATAGGTTTCGGAAAGTTTATTTCGTATCCTTCTTAATTCCACTGTCATTTCAATTCCGTGAAGATCGTTTTATTTATCCAGCAAGAAGAATTCTATTCATTTTGCTAAACAAAAATCTCCGGATGAGAAGACTGCTGCTACCTTTCCGAAATCTCTTTCGAAGAGAAACTCAAAGATAGGTTTCGGAAAGTTTATTTCGTATCCTTCTTAATTCCACTGTCATTTCAATTCTGTGAAGATCGTTTTATTTGTTCACCAAGAAGAATTTGATTCGTTTTGCATAAGAAAAGCTGAATCATAAAAGCTGACTTCCTGAAGTCAAGTTTGAGAATTCTATTTTATTAAATTATTTTAGGAATGAGAGTAAGATTTTTCACTAAATATACATTTTAACCTTAAAGATAAAATTCTTGACGTGATATACTGGCAAAACAAATTTCATTCAAAATATTGTGTATATGGAGCAGTGATGAATTTGATTCCACAACCCTATGTAAATAAAAAACATAACCTGTTTATTGGCTTGTTTGTATTTGCAATTACATTACTTGTATATTATTTAACAATGGCCAGGTCTTTATCTTTCTGGGATGCAGGAGAATATATAACCTGCAGCAGTATTCTTGGTGTTCCCCACCCTCCTGGAAATCCATTTTATATACTTTTAGGTCGATTTTTTGCAATTATCGGATTAAATCTTCCTCATGCTATGGTAGTTAATTTTCTTTCTGGTCTCCTTTCCGCTTTTGCTGTTATGTTCACATATTTCTTTACTGTGAAATTTGTTACAATGTGGTTAAAAGACGATACAGAGGCTTATCTGGCTTATTTTGCCGGTTTTCTGGCAGCAAGCTACACAGCGTTTTCATTTACATTTTGGAATAATGCTATCGAGGCAGAAGTTTACTCGGGACTTGCTTTCACCATAAACTTAGTAATTTGGCTTACAATGATCTGGGTAGAGCGCTCAAAGAATTTTTCTCATCAAAATATTCTGCTCCTCATTATTTACATATTCTTTCTTGGTTTTGGAATTCATCAAACATCACTGCAGATAGCTCCTGCTGTTTTGCTTATAGCTGTTTATCCAATGCTGAAAGATACAGCTAGAACAAGTGCATTCTGGAAAAAAACAGGATTAGCAGCTGTTGGGTTAATTGTGCTCTATTTTATTTTTCAGCCTATTGGTAAAGCATCTCAAATCCCAGATTTGCATAAATATGTGATCTTCCTGGCTTTTATTGCATTATTGGTTTTTCATCTTAAAGAACATGTTTCAGCTAAAACCTGGTTACTGGCACTTTTTTTAGTATTCGTAGGCCTTAGCACCCACTTCTTTCTTTTTATTCGATCTGCCCACAGACCTTTTATAAATGAAGGGTATCCTCATACAATTAAACTTTTTACAGATTATGTGTTAAGACGTCAGTATGGTGTAACCAGCATGTTTGTACGCCGTGTAGATGAATCTGGTGCTCTTGGCTACAATCTATTACAAAAACTCTGGTATCAATTTGACTATCATTTTCTCAGGTATTTCAGCTGGCAGTTCTTCAATGCAGAGACAGTTTCTAAATGGATGAAAGTACCTCAGATAAATATTCAATTCTTTTCTAATATTATAGTTACATTCCTTGGTTTTGGTGGAGCATATTACCAGTTCAAAAAGAATAAACATTCGTTTATTTATTTCTCTTCATTCATGTTCTTTGCTTCTATTGCAATGGTTATTGTAATGAATCTATCTGATGGAGAAGTGAGAGATAGAGATTATTTCTTTGCTACTGCTTATAACTTCTGGACGTTTTGGATGGCTGTTGGTTCGATTGGACTGATAGATTATTTGCGAAAGAGAAATAAAGCGGCTACTATTGTTGTTGCTGCCTTATTGCTGCTGCTTCCCATAATTAATTTTGCATCTCAGTATTTTATTCATGACCGTTCCCGTGAATATATTGCTCTTGATTACGGACAGAATATACTGAATAGTGTAGAAGAGAATGCAATTATATTTACAAATGGAGATAATGACACTTTCCCTGTTTGGTATGCTCAGGCTGTCTATGATCCTGCTGCTATTGAATATATTCCACCTTCTAATGAAGGTCAACCTACCGATGTGGAAGAGATTATTTATGACACTTCAACTAATCCTACAGAGGTAACTCGCAAAAACATAGAACGTGCTATGAAATTTAAGAATGATCAGTGTTTTGGCATTAGAAAGGATGTTACAATTGCTAATCTAAGTCTTTTGAACACTCCCTGGTACATTCATCAGCTTATCGATCATGAAGGTGTGGAATTTAATATTCCCAGTTCACACATCGATCAGTGTCAGGATAATCCTAATTCTGTACTTTATCCTAAACAGGTTCCCAAAGATTCCTCTCTTAAGATAAAAGGAGTGAAACCGGGAGATGAATTTACAGTTACTTTTAAAAAAGGCGCTGTTCTTTACGTAAAAGATCTGGCAGTAATTCAGATCATAAAAGACAATTATGGGAAAAGACCCATCTATTTTGCAGTAACAACTCCAGATGCAATTGGTTTTGAAGGGCATTTGCAGAATGAAGGGATGGTTGATAGGCTGGTTCCTACAAAAGGTGCTAATCAATTTAACATGGAAAGATTGGTTGCAAATATAGATTCTGTTTATTCCTATCGTGGAATTATGGATGATACGATTTACAAAGATACGAACATGAGAAGGCTTTTAAACAATTATGGCGCTGCTTTTATGCGTACTTCTCAGTTTGCTCATTCCCAGCGAGATTATGCCAATGCTATTAAATATATGGAAAAGGCTATTGATTTTATCGAGAATAAAGCACGATTTTATGTTGGACTATCCAAACTCTACACCGAAGCTGGTTATTTCCTGCTGGAAAATGATTTGATCGATGAAGGTTTTGCTCATCTTGAAAATGCCATTTATTATAACAGAACCGACGAAGAACTTCCCGGTGCAATTTTTCAGGCAGCTATCTATAGCGAAGCTTATGAAAAGGGCAGGGATCTCTTACAAAAAATGAAACCTTACCAGGATTCTGTTATGATCCAGTCTTACATTGATAGACTAGTCCGATCTAAGACAGAATAACATCAATGAAAACAGAAATATACATAAAGGGTGCTCAGGAACATAATCTAAAAAATTTAGATGTTAGAATTCCCCGCAATAAACTTGTTGTTATTACTGGTGTTTCTGGCTCAGGGAAATCATCTCTGGCATTCGATACACTTTACGCAGAAGGTCAGCGCCGTTATGTAGAATCTCTTTCTGCCTATGCCCGACAGTTTTTAGGGCAGATGGAAAAACCGAAAATAGACTATATCGAAGGTCTTTCACCAGCTATTTCTATTGAGCAG
>QMNP01000267.1 GCA_003647825.1 Candidatus Cloacimonadota bacterium | reverse complement strand
GGACGCATTTTTAAACAACGTTTCGCTTCGTTCCGTTTGCGAGTTTTTGATAGTGTCACGCCGGCCGTTAATCAACATGGAGCGAAGCGGAATGTTGATTAATGTTTCGAGTGTGCGGTGCTCCTCTTGCTCTTCTTTCAATCTGAGCACTGACACTTTTGTTAGCAGCATCCTTTTTATTTCAGCAACAGACATTTTTTAATTTCTTCTGTTTTACCATTAACAGTAAGTCTATAAAAATAAACTCCTGAACTCACGAGTTTACCATTATCATCATCACCACTCCAGAGAATAGAATACATCCCTTTTTCAAATAGATTATTTGTTACTATTTTAACTTTTTGACCCTTAATGTTAAATACAGAAATATCAACTTTACTTTCTATTGGTATTGAAAACGAAATCGTTGTTTCTGGATTAAAAGGATTTGGATAATTTCCAATTAATTTCGGGGTTTGATGAGTTACAATAATTATCTCTTCATCATCAACACCTGTAAATGGATTTGCGAAATATGGGTAACCGTTATTTATGCTAGAATCAATATTCCAGAAATCTTCATACCCAACATCATCAAATGGATTTCCTACAAAATCCCAGGATTCATCCAAACCTACAGTTGCAAGAGAAGTGTATGTGGCAACATCTTGCATTTCAGCAGTTGTTTTTCCTGTTCCACCTGCACTTACAGCTTGACCGGAAGTTTGAGTGTTCCAAAATGAATTATCTATTATTGACGAAACCTCATACACTTCGCCTACTAATCCGCCTATATCCCATTCCGTACCAACAACAGAGCCATAAGAATAGCAATTCATAATTTTTGCACGATTATAACCAACCAAACCCCCAATTGAACTTCCAGCTACAATTGTTCCAGTAGAGAAGCAATTGTTTATAGCAGAGAAATTATAGTTACGACCTACCAAACCTCCAATATTTGAGGCACCAGTAATTAAACAATCACTAAAACAGTTATTAACTTCAGAGTTATTATTACTTATTCCGACTAAGCCACCAATGATTGATGAACCACTTATTGAACCGTTAACAAAGCAATTATTGATTTTTGAATAATTATCGCAATAACCCACTAAACTTCCAATATTAAAACCGCCCATTAAATCTAAATCTACATTTAATAATTTAATGTTTTCAATAGTTACATTATTTGTATAACCAAATAGACCGTAATTATTTACGAAATTTTGATTGAGATTTATGTTATATATCGAATAATCATTTCCATTAAAATGTCCTGCAAAATATGGGATATAGAAATTATTATTACTGTTAAGATCAATATCGTTCATAAGAAGAAAATTATATTCAGATGACAACCCAAAAGCAAGAAGTAATTTGAAATCATCTATATTGTTTATTAAGTAATATTCACCATTTGAAGTTAGATATTCATCAATATTCAAGTACAGGTTGTTATTTATCCAATTATCATATTCTGTTTCATATAGTGCACCAATTGTAAGAAGATTTTCACCATTGATAAGAACAGAATCATAATTGTAATAAGAATTTATAATAGTTGAATTATCTTCAGGGATAGCTATCAAACCTCCCGAATTATAAACCATTTCTATTGTACCTTCTGCGTAACAATTAGAAATAATAGAATTGTTATTTATACATACTAGACCACCAACACTATTCCCATCTTTGGAATTATTTACATTACAGTTGGTGACTGTTGAGTTAGAACTGTAGCCTACCAAACCACCCAAAACTGGACCATAACAAAACCCGGAAACAAAACAGTCGCTTATGGTGGTATCTCCGCAAAATCCAACCAGACCACCCACTAGACTAAAATCATTTATAGAGAAATCTTCATTGCCAATTGAACCATCTACTTGTACATTGCTAATTATCGAGTTATAGCTACTTCCAGCCAATCCACCACCTCCTAGATAGACTTCATCAGAACAAGAAATATTAACATTTTCTAAAATCAGATTCTCGATGCTGGCGTTGTATAAATTACTGAAAAGGCCATAACGAAATAAGGCATTTGTTGAGATATTTAAATTTCTAATCACGTTTAAATTTCCATTTAAACTACCTGAGAAATAAGGAATATAAAAATCATCTTCATTTTCTAAATTAATATCATTTGTAAGGGTATAAGAGTATTCTTCAAACTGTCCAAATGCAAGAAGTTGTTTGAAATCATTAAGATCAGATATTAAATAGTCTTCACCATCGAATGTTAAGTAATCATTTATATCCAAATACAAATCATTGTCTAGCCAAGAATTGAATTGTTCGTCATATAATGCCCCAATTGTAAGGACATGTTCTCCATTTATTAAAACAGCATCATAATTATAGAAACTATTTATTATCGTTGCGCAGTATTCTTCAATCGTGAATGAATTATTCTGTCCAACCAAACCACCACTTTGAATATTACCACTAACCGTTCCAACAAAATAACTGTTTTCAATGATTGAATTATCCTCATTCAAGCCAGCTAAACCACCGATCATTTCTCCAGAAAAAGAAGTAGTTCCTTCTATCATTCCTGTAGCATAACAATTAATAATATGTGAACTATTATTTATGGCTACAACACCACCAATTATATCACATCCCAAAACTGAACCAAGTGCATAACAATTTTCAATTATTGATCCCGATACATTTCTACCAACTATTCCCCCTAAAGAAGAAGAAGTATTGTCAACTCCTGTTATAGTACAAGATGTGTAACAATTAGATATAGAAGAACTTACACTGTCTCCAACTAATCCACCAACGAAACTATCCCCACTAATCAATCCTTCAACATAGCAATTAGTTACAACACATTGGATTCTTAGATATCCTGCTAATCCACCAACTTTACCCCTCCCCAGAACATTAGTATTCAGTAATCCTATATTTTCAAGAACAGTACCTTCAGTGAAGCCAAATAAACCGATATTATACTCCATTTCTCGATTGATATACAAACCATCAATTATATGATATTGCCCATTGTATGAACCTGTAAAACGATTTTCATAAATTCCTATTGGCTCAAAACCATCACCATTATTCCAGTTTTGTGTGTCGGAAGCGTTAATGTCATCAGTTTGGACAAAGTAACTACTCCAAGAGTAAGGGTTAGTGCTAATCCATAATAAATTGTCTAATATTTCAACTTGATACGGATCGGCTTCCGTGCCCGAACCTTCAGGTAGAACACCATCTGCAAAAATAATTGAACTAATAAAAAGTACGATTAATAGACTAAAACTTTTCTTCAACATTTTTCCTCCAATATTTTTAAGTTGCTGCTAACGGCCGGCGTGCCACGTCATCTCGTCATGAGCAATGGGATGCGTGGCGTAGTTCGCATACCAGTTGTGATTAGCGAGATGATTAAAAACGAGCAAATCAAAGTCACGGGTTGTCGATT
>QMNP01000266.1 GCA_003647825.1 Candidatus Cloacimonadota bacterium | reverse complement strand
TGTAAAGGTGTAATAAGAAGGATCAGCAGAAGATGATCTTGGATCTTCCGGTGTTCCATTATCCCAGCCAAAGCTGCTGATAGTATTATGACATTTCACCTTAACCATATCACCATAAGAAAGGGTTAGAGCCGGACGACCGCTTTGTTGTGTTTCATACACCCATTTGCCGTCCTTATAGAAGGCACACCAGTCCTGATGTTTGATGGAATAGATATTGCCGTTCTCCCATTCATCGCCAAAAGCATCGGCCAGTGTCTGTGTCTCTTCCAGCCAGTAACCAAGCCAGTTTTCATTAGGATCAGCATATAGTGTTACGGTAGTATTATCTGCTACTTTGAATCCGGATATATCAAATTCGGCATCATCCAGCATTTTGAAAATATAGCCATCCGTGCGGGAGAGTTGTTCATAATCATGTAACCATTCATCTATATCCCATTCAATTGTGTATGTTTCTGCTCTAAATTCATCAAGGATAGTTACATCTAAAACATCATCCAATACGTTTTCGGCAATATCTTCATCATCAAGTACTACATCCAGAGATGGAAAGGAAACCCATTTATAGCCGTTATCCTCCGAAGGATCAGGGAGTTCGATGAGATCATACTTGTGAGTAATAGCGCAAACTGCACCTATATCGGAACGCGTGCCGTCGTTGTCTGTCAGCGTAGGATCACCCGAATCTATGCAAGGTGATTTAGCCGTTGATGTCCAGATTGGTTGATATGTTGTTGAGTTTAATTCAGGATCAGTATCAATTAGACAATTTGCTCCCGGAGTGTAGTTATAGCCATACCCACTTTCGTCAGTAAGACAATAATCTGCAAACACATCATTACTATAATCTATGCTAAATATTGAACCACCATTATCGTAAAATGCACAATTTACAAATGATGCAATTCCAGTAATATTTTTACAATATACTATAGAACCGTTTGGTGTTTCATCAGTAAATATGTTATTCGTAAAATATATATCTGTATTGTTCGTATCTGCTTCAATATAAATTATTCCAGTATCCCCTAAGCTTTCGATTTCGTTCCCTGAAAAAATACAATTCTTTATATTTATATCACCAGATGTACTTGGCAAGATGTATACAGCTACACCTACTGGGCCAGTACGACTACCAGCACAATACGTTGAATAAAGATTTTCAAAAATACAATTTTCAACAGTTGTACCATTTTTTATCGTCAGTCCAGTCCCACCGATCATTTCTTGAGAATAGAAATCTTTTATAGTACAATCTCGAATAATTGCTGGACCATCACAAAATATAGCTCCACCACAAGCGTAATTGTTACCCACTATCCAAGCGTCACTAAATATACAATCTTCTATTATAGGAGCAGCTCCATTTTCTATTAGAATTGCTATTCCATTGTATATCGTTGTTGAATAACTCAAGTACGCATCAAATTCAAATTCGAAATCACTAATTCTATCAGTGTTATTTATTGATGAACCAGATAAATATAATGCTCTTGATACTGGAGCGTAACCAGTAATCTTAGGTTTCTGCCCATTAACTTCTACTCCACGAAGCCAAATGTGTTTGTTACTTCCATTCCATGTAAGGTTTGTATTATCCGTACCTGTATATGCAGTTGTGGAACCATACACATAAATAATTGCACTAGTATTGTTTGATACTGCATCAATTGCATCTTGGATTGTAGTGTAATCACCAGTCCCATCTTGCTTTACTGTATAAGAGGTATCGTATGCAAAGATGCTACTTACTGCTAAAATTATTAGTATTACTATTATAAATAATTTCTTCATTCTTTTCTCCATAATTTGTTATCAGATTTTTTTCCTGACTTTTTAGATGATGACCAATATATACTATCTGACTGCCATCTGGTGAATACCTTGGATAGAATCCATCTTCTGTAAGAAGAGTATTACCTGGCTTATCCAGGTATATTGAATAAATTTTGCTATCATTATTAGTGTAACCTGTACAATATGTAACTTTATCATTGAAGGAATTAAATTTGTAACCATCTGCGAGAAAATTAACTTCATTATCAACAATATCATAAGTCATAATATCTGATGATTGAAAAATTAACTTATTGAATACATGATTAATTTCCATTCTTTGACCATACATTTCTACAGGAATTATTGATTGGTTCCCATCGTATATTGAATCGTATAATATAAGGTTACTATATGCAGTTGTACCAACTTGCCCAAAAACTACAAACAATAAGTCTATGCTTGAATGATACGCAGGATGTTTGAAACCCCATTCATTTACTATTTCCTCAACATACAATGTATCAATCTCAAAAGTATCTATGTTCATCATACTTATAGTACTGTAATCGATATTATCTTCTCTAAAATAAGTAACATAAAGTAGATATTCCTGCTCTTGATATTGTATAAATAAAGCATCTTTTTCACTTTCATTTTCTGTGTTTGTCAGATTTATTATTTCTGTACCCAACGGATCAGTCATATATAAATCATAAACAGCATCTCGAGACTCGTGCAAAGCCCAGAATACAATTTTACTGCCATCATCGGAAACTGCAGGCTGTTCATCTTTTAAAAGATAGTCTCCACTTATCTGCAAGGAATCACTACCATCAATATTCACAGTATGAAGTTGTTTCATATATGAGCCATCATATCGGGAAGTCATAAATAGAATTTTGTTAGAATCTTGAATAAACTGAACATTTGTGCATCCTTCAACATCAATTACTTTCTGTTTATTGTCTCCATCTGAATCCATTATGTAGATAGCATCCTGGTAAAACGGGATGTATTCATTATCTTTAGTACATCCCAAAATAATTAGCATCAAACACAACACAAGCAATTCAATTATCATTTTCATACAAACATACCTCCAAAATTATTAGCGACTCAAAATTCACTCAAACTTATTCTTACAGATAATGAACAGCATATCAACCTCCATTAATAAATAATGAAGGAAGAGAGTCCACAAAAAACTTGTCATCCCAAGAATGTAAAATAATTTATCGTCTTGGGAAGAGTGTTGTGGAGATTATGCATTGGTGTGACCCTTGCTTTTTCGATACACTCTCTTCCTGTATTGTTAACCACATTTTCTTAACTCAATATAAATCTCTTTTAGATAATTTGAAAACTTGTTTTTAGATCAGGGATATCGAATAATTACTTCTTTATACCTCTACTACCTGCAAGATTGCCTGCTCAATATCCTCAACTCTGAAGGGTTTATTAATATATCCAGCAGTGCGTAGTAATGATACTTCGTCATAAGTTTTTTGGTCACAATAAGCTGAGCAAAAGATTATCGGCACATCAAAGACTTTGGTAATTTCCCTGGCTGCATCTAATCCGTTAATCGCTCCTGCCAGTTTTATATCCATAAATATAAGATCCGGTTTGGTCTGCAAAGCTAT
>QMNP01000265.1 GCA_003647825.1 Candidatus Cloacimonadota bacterium | reverse complement strand
TCTCGCTGTTGCTTACGAAGCAATCTCTATAAATAGTAATCAATTAGCAATATAGATTGCTTCAGCAGAAACTCTCTGATAGATGCTTCGCAAAGACAAAGTTTGTATTATGCAGAAGGCTTTTATTAATTATATGGAAAGAGGTTGGAAATCCAGCCTCTTTTTTTATTCAGCACATCTATTGACATCGATAACTTCATTCATTGTGAATATTTCATCCTGTTGAAACTATAGGAGCAATCTTTTATTTCTTTAATTCATCATTTTTTCCAAAACAGTATCGATTACTTCAGCAGAAATCCTTGAAAGGTTCCTCGCTAAGACAATGAAAATATTTTACTGAATTCTTACCCCAATATTCTCATTCATTTATTAACCTCAATACACTCTAATTTCTTGACACATAAGCTGATGTTTTATTTTCAGGACAAAAACATATTCGGAGGAGAAATGGCAATTAGCAAGCTGTCTGAACTAATTGGATTAGCTCAGAAAATACCAAAGAAAAGAGTTGTTGTAGCCTATGCTCAAGATGAAACGACACTGTTAGCTACAAAAAAAGCTTTAGAACTCGGTATCGCTGAATTCACATTAGTTGGAGATGAAAAAATTATTACAAAAATGTTAATTGAGAATGATGTTAATCCAAATCAATATAACATAATCAATGAACCGGATGAGTTGGAAGCAGGACATACGTCAATGAGAATTCTTTCTGCTGGGGAAGGTGATGTTTTAATGAAAGGTTTAATTTCAACAGATAAATTATTGGGAACAATGCTGGACAAAGAATATGGTTTAGCAATACCCGATGCAACCTTAACTTCAATTTCAATCGCAGAAATTCCCAATTATCATAAACTGCTTATCTTTGCGGATGCCGCATTTATTCCCAGACCAAATATCAATCAGAAAATAGCGATGACAAATTATGTGATCGAAACAGCCCGTAAAATTGGCATAAAAAGGCCTAAAGTAGCTATTATTTCATTCTCAGAAAAGCTGAATCCTAAAATCCCTACTGCAGTTGATGCAGCTTTTATTTCTAAAATGGCAGATCGAAAGCAGATCAAAAATGCTGATGTTGATGGGCCGCTTTCAATCGACTGTTCTATTGATGCAGACAGCCTTAAATATAAAGGTGTAAGCAGTTGTGTGCAGGGTGATGCTGATTGTCTTGTATTCCCATTTCTGGAAGTAGCAAATGTCTTTTACAAATCATTGACCTATTTTGCCCAGGCCGATATGGCTACTGCAATTGTTGGAACCAGAATTCCTACAACTCTTTCATCCCGAAGTGATTCAGTGAGAAACAAATTATACTCACTTGCTTTTGCCTGTTTAAGGGCAGATCAAGAATTACAGAACAATATTGAAATCGAAGAAATTTAATATTTTTAAATTGAGGATATTATGAAAATAGCTCTTGCTAGTGATCATGCCGGCTTTGAATTGAAAGAAGCGGTAAAGAACTTTTTAACAGGCCATGATGTTACTGATTTCGGAACTGATAATTCAGATTCAATGGATTACCCAGATACAGGATTCCCAGCAGCAAAAGCGGTAGCTTCTGGCAAATGTGAGCGTGGAATTTTGATCTGTGGAAGCGGAATTGGAATGAGTATTGTTGCCAATAAAGTGACTGGAATTCGTGCTGCACTCTGTCAAACTGTTCAATTCGCAGAACTATCCCGTAAGCATAATAATGCAAATGTACTTGTTCTTTCTGGAAGATTTATTTCCAGATATCTGGCAAAAGATATTGTTGAAGCTTGGCTAACCACTGATTTTGAAGGCGGCAGGCATCAAAAAAGATTAGATAAAATTAATTCTAAATAAAGAGGAGAACTCTGATGAAAATTATAAAAAAACAAGACGCAGAACTTTATGCTGCAATGCAGAGTGAATTGTATCGTCAAAGTGAAAATCTGGAGTTGATCGCTTCAGAAAATTTTGTTTCCAATGCTGTTTTGGAGGCTGTTGGATCTGTACTCACAAACAAATATGCCGAAGGTTACCCATACCGTTGGAGCAAGAAAACAGATAAGATCAATTACAAACTTTATGGTCGTTATTACGGTGGCTGTGAATACATTGATAAAGTTGAGGAACTGGCAATCGAAAGAGCGAAAGAGATCTATGGATGTGAACATGCAAATGTGCAGCCTCATTCTGGTTCTCAGGCAAATATGGCTGCGTATTTTGCTATCATCAAACCGGGTGATACTATTCTCAGCCTGGAACTATCTCATGGCGGACATCTTACTCATGGTCATCCACTCAGTTTTTCCGGCTCACTCTTTAATATTGTACCTTATGGTGTAAACAAAGACACTGAGCAATTTGATTATGATGAAATTCGCAGAATCGCTAAAGAAGTAAAACCCCAAATGATATTAACTGGAGCCAGTGCTTATCCTCGTAAGATTGACTTTAAAAAATTCAGGGAGATCGCTGATGAAGTTGGAGCAAAATTTATCGTAGATATGGCTCATATTGCTGGTTTAGTAGCTGCTGGAGTTCATGAATCACCCATCCCCTATGCAGATATCGTAACTACAACAACTCATAAAACTTTGCGAGGACCACGCGGTGGAATGATCCTCTGCAAAGAAGAATATGCCAAAGCTGTTGATCGCTGGGTTTTCCCGGGAACGCAAGGTGGACCATTAATGCATGTGATCGCAGGAAAAGCTGCTGCTTTTAAAGAAGCACTTACTCCTGAATTTATCGGTTATCAAAAGCAGGTTGTAGCCAACGCTGCTGCTCTGGCTAAAGCTTTGAATGAAAAGGATTTTAATCTGGTTTCTAGTGGAACAGACAATCATTTGATGTTGCTGAACCTTGGTACAGAAGAAGAAGGTGGACCCAGCGGTAAAAAAATGGAAGGCAGTTTAGACAAAGCAGGAATCACTGCCAACAAAAACACAGTTCCTTTTGATACACGAAAACCATTTGTTGCTTCCGGGATTCGATTGGGAACTCCAGCCGTTACAACCCGTGGCATGAAAGAAGCTCAGATGATCCAGATCGCTGAATTCATCAGTCAAGTTCACAAGAACTTTAAGGATGAAGAAAAACTGGCTTCTATCAAAAATGAAGTTAGAGAGTTTTGTGCTCAATTCCCACTATATACCAATATTCTGGAAGAAAATAAATAAATTGTACAAACCTTCCTGTTCTTACAACGGGAAGGTTTTTTTTGATCCCCTTCATAAGGGGAGATACGACTTTAGTCGTAGAGGGGTTTTCAAAGGTGAATTCAAAAATTGCATATATGATTAATGAAATAAAACCCCCTTTATTTTCCCTTTATAGGGAGACTAAATAGATGTCTTCGCTCATTCGCTCTGGTCACTTGTTTTACTTCCTGGAGCTCATGCATAGACAGGACTTGATCGCAATTAGTTTGCGAATGCGAGTAAAAGACTGCGAGATGCAGTCATAGAAT
>QMNP01000264.1 GCA_003647825.1 Candidatus Cloacimonadota bacterium | reverse complement strand
TTCAATTTTTGGTAAAATCTTATATATTTGATTTTTACTAATTTTAATTGGTATTGTTGTTTTTGGTTTAGAAACAAATTCAAATACCTTTATCTTCTTCTGCTTATCAATTTTAAATCTAACACAACAGAAATTTACTTGCTTATTCGAGTTTTTATGTGGTATTACTATCTCATGAATCATATCATCTTTAATTCTGATTTCATAATCCAAGACCTCTGCAATATCCAAACACTCTATCTCAGCTTTATCGATATTTTCAAGGTATGAATGCAGCGAAGCCAGGTCATTCTCTTTCATTTTCTGCACGAACAGTTTTATGAACTTCACAATATTCTTGTTCATGCTATACCCGATTATATCTCTTGATGTAGTATATCCTTCATTCAAAAGTTTCTTAGCTTTCAGGTTTCGCTTCATTTTATATGCTCTTGTATGTGCGGAGTAATAAGTAAGCTTCAATTTCTTAGCCATTTTATTCACAACGAAATCACAAGATTTTAAATGTTTATAAATCCTGAAATCGTCTCTGGAGAGAAGTTCTTTAATTTCAATCTCACTCATCACTTTGTCAGATTCTTCTAAATTATCCAAAAAATCTTCCAGAGTTCCAGCATAGTTATCAAATTTATCAGTTTCTACCAATATCTCAGATTTCTTCAGCTGCTTTGCCCGATTATAAACCTCATTCTTAGTCACAGTCCGACTCCAGGCTATTGGATTTTCAACCTTTTCCTTATTTTCCAGGAATTTTATAGAAACGATCTGGGTAATATCTTCAGAATCATTGTAATCCTTAGTCATATAATACGCCAGGTTAAACGAATGGTCACGAATCTTTTGATAAATATCTTCTCTCATTATTACTCCAAGTACTTACAATTTCAAAATTCCATTTTAACATGGCATTTCCACAAACCGTGAAAAAATATTAAAGTGATGTTCTTAGTCAATATTTTACTATAAATGTTGTATAATTATTCAATAAATCTATGAATCATCTTGTTTATTCGATTTCCGTAGGGGTTATTCACAAATTTGAAGACTTAAGTGTATTATCCTGTCATTCCCGGCATGATCGGGAATCCATAAACAAATATATTTGTTAAATTAGCCGTATCACAATCTTTTATAATATACACAATTACATCCTGAAGTTACCCAATATCTATATCACATTTCGTCTTTATAACAAAGGGTAGTAAAATACCCAAATTTAGGAGGTAAAATGGCTTTATACTTTTTAAACTACGATCTACGTAATTCTCGAGATTATCAAAAACTCTATGACGAACTCGAAAAATTTGATGCAGTAAGAATTTTAGAATCTTTATGGTGCTTTAAAAGAGCAAATACTAGTTCATCAAAACTAAGAGGTTATTTCAAGCAATTCATCGATAGCGATGACGGATTGTGCATCTCAGAAGTTACTGATTGGAGTACTTTTAATGCACTAAAGACTCCAAATGATCTATCATAAGAATTACTATCTCTAAATGCAATATCAATTATTACCACACTGCGAAACTAGGGAGCCGTAAGAAAAATGTGGACACCAAACTTAATCAAAGTTTTCTGGAGGGCAGGTAAATGCAAAATATTTGCTGGATATGCTTTGGCATAGATAAATTGTTCTATATCTGTAAAAATAAGTTTGAGTATTATCTTTTATTTTATTACTTAGATGCTTTGTAAGATTTGCATATTGTATAATTAATTACTTAACTTATTCTTGGAGGAATAAATGAAAAAATATCAATTAGTATTTATATTAGTTTTAACTTTATTATCTGCTTTTATGCACGCTGCTTGGGTTAGCATAGAATGCAACGCAAGTGTGCAAGCTTGGGGTATATTTGAGTTTGCAGATGGTAATTACAATATAATCGGTAGTTCTGATCCATATTATATTCCTATTCCATCCAGCCAAAATTATGTGTCTTTTGAATTGATTGGTTCAACTGGCCCTTTGATGAGATTGAAGGGATATGATATGGGTCCAGCTCCTTATAATTGTAATGTGACTGAATGGAAAGCTGTAACCTGGTCAGGTAATGGTCAACAAACCAACCCATTTACTCCTACACAAACACTATATTTGGATCTTGAACCATACGATGTTAAAATAACAACATATGCCAACATTGCCAGATCATCTACAATATCTCTTACTTATGAAGGTACAAATACTATAAGCGGTCAAACTCCATCAACTCCAATTATATCTGTTGTAGATGTTCCGCTTGTAAAAGGGTGGAATAGATTTGAATGGAATGATCTAAATTCACCATCATTCGATGGTCCATCCAGCTGGACA
The DNA here is from genome assembly GCA_003647825.1 of Candidatus Cloacimonadota bacterium. Classification (GTDB taxonomy): domain Bacteria; phylum Cloacimonadota; class Cloacimonadia; order Cloacimonadales; family TCS61; genus B137-G9. Next base: position 1,144 of record QMNP01000264.1, on the reverse strand, counting down.
GTAAATATCTCTGAAGAGGGAGTAAATAGCGAAGTATGCACAGCAGAAATTAATGGTCTTTCATATACCGGTCCAACCTATAATTATTGGATGATATACCCCTGTGCTAAATTTTGTTTTGAGGATAAACCACTTCATTCCAAATGGAACTGGGAATCATTTCCTCAATTATCCTTCAATACATCATCCAATAACAGTGAAGATGACTTTGTTCCAGAGTTAGAAGATAATATAACACCAGATGGTTTTGATTTTATGAACGTTGATGGCATTTCTGAATATCTAAAATACACCATGCTATATCAATGGTCACCTACAACCTATTATTTGCGTAGCTCTGACGCTGTCAAAATTAACCTTGATAATACACCAGATCGAATTTATGAAGCTGATGGAACTTGCTTATCAGCCTCAACTTCTATAAACCTTGTTGCAGGCTGGAACTGGATTGGTTACTGGTTACCGTATGGTCAATATTGCGATGATGCGTTTGGCTCAGATTGGAGCAAGGTAAATTTGATTAAAGCTGAAGATTGGTATTACGATGATTTATCAATAAATAGATCTATAGAACCTGTAACTCCACAACCAAAACCTTTTCATTATGGTGAAGGCTACATGATTAAAATGCATGAAGCTGTTACACTTACATGGGAACCTACTGATAGTAGAGAGATTTATGACTACAATAATTTCAATCGGCCAGAGCCTCAATTCTTCGATTTCGAAACAAAAGCAGATTACGAAGTGGTTGATATTATTGATGTTCCACAGAATATTTCTGAGATTGGCGTTTTTCTGGATGATATATGCGTTGGTGCTGTAGTTGTTCAAGATCCCAGTGTTCAGATTCTTCTCTACACCGAAAACATCAGCAGGGAACCAACTCCCTTCAACTTTCAGGTTGTTACTGGTCGCGGAGGTAGTTCAGCTATAAAAAATTATGAAGTATACAATATGGATTCAGGTGATTTTGAATCTGGCGTAGTACTTTCTCAGATGCAGGGATACTCTGTTGTAAGACTTGGAGAAGAAGAGGAACCACAAAATGATATACCTATTGTAGATCAGCTTGTTCTTCATGCCAATTATCCTAATCCCTTCAATCCATCAACAAATATCTCTTTTTCATTACCGGCAGATC
>QMNP01000263.1 GCA_003647825.1 Candidatus Cloacimonadota bacterium | reverse complement strand
CTCGCTGTTGCTTACGAAGCAATCTCTATAAATAGTAATCAATTAGCAATATAGATTGCTTCAGCAGAAACTCTCTGATAGATGCTTCGCAAAGACAAAGTTTGTATTATGCAGAAGCCTCAAGGGGGAATTAAAGGGGGTTATGTTAATTATTATTTAATTAACCCCTCTGGAAATTTCATTTCCTTATCTCCCCTTTCAAAGGGGAGTATAAATAATTTAAAAAATAAAGTGGAGAATTAAATTATGATCGCTCGTTATATGGCAGTTTTTCTGTATGCAGCTATGGTTATTTACATTGGAATTAAAGGCTCCCGCAAAACAAAATCATTCGATGATTTTGCTTTGGGTGGTGGTAAGATCGGCCCCTGGATGACAGCTTTCAGTTATGGAACGGCCTATTTCTCTGCGGTTCTGTTCATTGGTTTTGCCGGTAAGATCGGGTGGGCTTTTGGACTTTCGGGACTGTGGATTGCCTTGGGAAATTCGATAATTGGTGTGTTTGGCGTCTGGTATCTTTTGGGAAACAAAATAAAACAGGAAGCACTTAATTACAAAGTTCATACCATGCCGGAACTTTTAGAAGCACGTTTTCAAAGTCCATTTTTAAAGATATTTACTTCAGCTGCAATTTTTATATTTTTCATTCCTTACACAGCTGCTGTATTCATGGGTCTTAGTTATCTTTTCGAATTTACCTTTAATATGCCGTACACATATGTACTCCTATTCATGGGAGTTTTCACAGGAATTTATCTGGTTCTGGGTGGGTACAAATCAATGGCTATGATCGATGTGATCTTTGGTATGATAATGACGATTGGAGTGATAATTCTTTTAGTAAGTACGATTAACAAAGGTGGAGGATTACCAAATATTTTTACAGCCTTGAAAACAATAAATCCAAAATTGACTGCCACGGTAGGACCTCCAGGATTCATTCCCCTGGCTTCGTTAGTAATGCTTACCAGTATTGCGCCGTTTGCCATGCCGCAGCTTCTGCAAAAATTTTATGCGATCAAAGATGAAAGATCAGTAAAAATTGGTATGTATGCTTCCACTGTTTTTGCTCTATTAGTGACAGGAATTGCTTATTTCACCGGTGCACTTACCAGAGTCTTTTTAAATCCCTCAGTCAGCCCTGCAGCTTTTTCTGAAAGTGGTAAACCCATCTTCGATGCTTTAATGCCGGAAATGCTCATGACGGTCGTTCCTTCCGCTCTCACAGTTGTTATTCTACTGCTTATTCTGGCAGCCTCCATGTCCACATTGGCTTCTCTGGTTCTTATTTCCAGCACGTCGATCACCAAAGATATTTATAAAGGTTTCATTAAACGTGATGCTTTAGATAAGAATCTGACTTCTCTTGTTAGAATTAGTAGTGCTTTTTTCATTCTGCTTTCCATGATCCTGGCATTTTTGAAGCCGGCTGTAATTGTAACGATTCTATCAGTTTCCTGGGGTGCAATCGCAGCGGTATTTTTAGGACCCTTCATCTGGGGAATATTTAATAAAAAAGTTACTAAAATCGGTGCAATAGTTGGCTCTGTTGGCGGATTGGGAATCTGTTTAATTCTCTTTTTTGTATGGGGTGCCAGGATGGTACCTCAAGCAGCCAGTGTTGGCATGATCGCATCTCTGGTTCTAGTTCCAGTTTTCAGTATATTTGGAAAGAGAAGTTAACAACAAACTCAATCGAACAAAAGAAAAATTATATTTTGAGGGTGGTTCAAGAATCACCCTTTTTCTTTACCTTGAAAAGGCTTTGATCGAGACTTCTTCTTACTTGGCATTTTCATGGATTTTAATAATATGTAGTGGCCGATCAATGGTCGGCCTAAGTATAATAAATGAGAATATGACAGCTATAACTTCAATTCTTCTACATTCTCCAGCACAAACTCCACTTCCACAATTGCCAACGGCAGGTCATGGTCGATAAACTGCAGTTTGGCAAAATCCTTTTCGGTAGTGAGCAGAAAATCTATCTTTTCCAGTTTTACTTCAGCAGAAATCTGTTTAATTATCTCTTTGTCTTTAAAATCATAATGATCTGGAAAACGGAAATGCTTTTCGAAATGTAGTCCTGCTTGAAGAACAGTATTTTCAAAAGATCTTGGTAAACCGATCCCGGAAAGCAAAGCTAATCTTCCTTCAGGATTTATTAAGTTTCCTTCTACATTAGAAATTTGTTTGATTTTGTATCCACCTTTTAAAATGGGAATGTTATACTTTTTGATTTTATCTGGAACCTCACCTTTACCATTGAATATGATATAATTGGCGTACTTTAGTGCAGAAAGTGGTTCACGCAAAATTCCAGAAGGTAGCACAAAGCCATTTCCAATACCGCCGAGTGCATTAAATACTATAAAATCAAAATCATGCTGAACCTTGAGATGCTGGAAAGAATCGTCTAAAATTATGTAATCCAGATCAGAATATTCTGCTTCCAAAATCTGGATCGATTTTCTGCGATTTCTTCCGGCGATTACTGGAATTCCAATAAGCTTGGAAGCCAGCAAAAAAGTTTCATCACCTGCATCTCCTGCAAACTTGAAAACTTTGTTTTCATCTGAAATGAGTTTGTTTTCGTTCTCGAATTTTCCTTTATATCCTCGATGTGAAATGGCAACTTTTTTACCTTTCTTTTGCAGATGTTTTGCCAGAAAAATTGTTACTGGTGTTTTACCGCTGCCGCCACTGACGATGTTTCCTACGCTGATAATCTTACAACGGGAACGATAACCACTGGAATGCAGCTTCCTCCGGAGAATCAGGATTAATGAATAAACCAATGATAGTGGCCAAAGCAAATAAGAAAGTAGAGATTTTTTATAGAGATTTTGTTCGATCATTTTTTGCATTTTCTACCACACATAAGAAATATAAATATTACTGAGGAACCATTTATAACCAATATCCATAATCAATCTTAAATTGGAATCTTCTCCAAATTGGAAACTATATCCAAATCCTGAAGACAGATTAGGTGTTAAACCTTCATTATTATTGGTTTTGGAATCAGGAACACTCCCACCGGGAGATGTTCCAAGTCCTGTAAAATAAAAATAATCAAAACCAATATTAAGCTGAGTGAAAAAACCTTTACGAGTTCTACCAAAAAAATAATTATATTTATAAACAAAACCTAAGGTTCTTAATCCTTCTGAATAAAATCCACTAATCTGGTAATTATTTTCAATCCAATGTTGATTTTCACCCTTATTTGCACTAATAATTCCAAATCCGACTCTAGGAGAAAGTAGTGGACTTACAAATATTGTTTTATTACTCTTTTTGATAGTATCAGCAATTTCTTTGTTTTCAGCTTTAAATTTCTCTCCAATGGTTAGCTCTTCTGTAAAAAGTGAAATAGATAAAATAAGCAACAGAAAAATAAGTAATGAAGTTTTCATTTTCCTTAATCTACCTTTTCTTTTTCTCTCATTCCGAACTTTCCAGTTTG
>QMNP01000262.1 GCA_003647825.1 Candidatus Cloacimonadota bacterium | reverse complement strand
TCTGCTTCAGTGTGATCGGCATTAACCTGGAATCTAATCTCTTCGTCACCTTTGGGTACAACAGGGAAGTTCAGACCAGTTCCCAAAACACCATTTTCTGTAAGGTAATTTACCAGTTTAGTAGTTTCAGCTGTATCTCGCACCATTAGTGGAACAACGGGATGTGGACCCTCGATCGTTTCAAAACCAAGAGATGTTAAACCGTCTTCAAATTTCTTGGTCATAGCGGCCAGATGAGCAAGTCTTTTAATGCCCCATTCGCTGTTAACCATATCTAAAACTTTTAATGTTGCGGCTGCTTCAGAGCAGGTAATAGGATTTGAATAGATGTACATTGGAGCTGTTTCACGCAGATAATCTAAAACTGTTTTTGAAGCAACAACATAACCACCATTCACACCAAAAGCTTTGCCCAGAGTACCTATTAGAATATCTACTTTTGCGCCGGTATATTCTTCTGTTCCGCGACCATATTTTCCAAATGCTCCCACACCGTGAGAATCATCAGCGATTGTAATAACGCCTTCTTCAAATTTATCGTTGAATTTTGCGCAAATTTCTGTGAGTTCTTTGAGTGGAGCGAAATCACCACGCATGCTGAAGATACCATCTGTAATTACCAGGCAGCGTTTGCCTTTGCCAACAGCTTCTTCCAGTTTTGCTTCCAGATCCGCCATATCGTTGTGTTTATAAATGTATTTAGCAGCAGGACGTGAAAGTCTCATTGCCTGAATAATGCAGTTGTGATTAAGTTCATCAGAGATTGTAACTGTTTCTTTGGTTGTAAGCGGATAGATCACACCCAAACTTGTTACATAAGCAGAGCTGAAGATCATCCCAGCTTCACGACCATGAAATGCAGCTAATTTCTCTTCCAATTCGATATGCGGAGTGTGAGTTCCACTGATAAACCGAACTGCTCCTGGTCCAACCCCAAATTTCTGAGCAGCAGCTTCTTCTGCTTCGATCACTTCAGGATTCATCGACATTCCCATATAGGAATTCGCATTCATCTTGATGAATTCTTTATCTCCATGTCCTTCTAAAATATAACGTGGTCCAAATTCACCTTTTGCTTTTTTAATTTCTTTGATAACCAGTTCTGCACCTTTATCGCGTCCGGTAGATCGCAGATCTTCCAGATTTTTATTGAGTGCAGAGTTCAATCTTTCAAGTGCCATTTTAATTCTCCTAATATTTATTTTTCAATTATTACTACTGCTGTAGCGTAATCTTTTAAATGAGCTATCGACACATGCACACATTTAAGATTACGCTCTTTAAGTATTTCTTTAGTTTTGCCATAAAGAACTATTTCCGGTTTCCCTAGTTCATTATTGATCGTTTCGATCTCATTGAACTTAACACCATCGCTCAAACCGGTACCCATTGCTTTAGAGAATGCTTCTTTTGCAGCAAATCTGCCGGCAAAATTCTGGGCTCCATTTCTAAATTTTCGACAATAATCTATTTCCGTTTGAGTAAAAATCTTTTTTAGATATTTATCTTCTTTCCGTGTTAATTTCTCCACTCTGAGAACTTCAATGATATCTATACCGATTCCAGAAATCATTTTATTACCAGAAATGAAGAAAAAGGATGATGATGATTATTCAACTAGAATATCCCCGTGCCAATGAGAATCATCTTCCGTGTGGAAAATTACCCTATAAAGGTCATTTACATTAGCAGGTGCTGCCCATTGAACTTCATTTAGTCCAGCACTTTCAAGCTCATTATCTTTTAAGATATCAATAATTTCACTATCAGAATTAATTATGATTATTGAGATTCTTGTTTCTACTTCCAGATCATATTGAATAGTACTGGCAACTTGACACGGATTCGGGAAAGCTGGTCCAAATGTAGTTCCTGTAATACTATCTCCGAAATGCCAATCATCATCATCTACATTTCCGTTCACAACCAAAGCTCCAGTGGAAGTAGTTTCTGTTATGCCCGTGAAATCTAACAGATCATCTTCATAAATTGGGCAACAAATAAATGTTACAATAGCAGATTTATCAGATTTGGAATTATCAGTATATACAGCTTCAGCTTCAATGAGATATTCTTGGTATTGCCACTGGTTCGTGTTAATTGATACTGAGTAAGGAGGAAGATGATCTTCAACTTCTTCCACACCGTCAACTGTGATAGTTACATAATCTACTTTGTTTTCATTTTCGGCAGTTACAATTATCTCGATTTCCGATTCCCAAACATAACCACTGGTTGAGGGGGTAACCTCGATAAATACATCTCCAGCTTCATCAGGATCAGAAACATCACAAGACATCATAAAGATTATTACTCCCAGAATAAAAATACCAAAAATCTTTCTCATAATTCCTCCTCGAATTACTTCAATTTCTTGGATAATACGCTCAACATATCTTCTGTCATTTTATCTATATCATATTCGTAATGCCAACCCCATTCTTCGGTTGCTGCTGAGTCATCCATATTGTTTGGCCAGCTTTCTGCTATCGCCTGACGCACCGGATCGATATCATAATCTATAGTAAATTCTGGAATATGTTTACGAATAGAAGCAGCTAACATTTCGGGATCAAAACTCATTGTAGAAATATTAAAAGCATTTCTATGAATTAGTTTAGAAGGATCTGCTTCCATCAGATCTACTGCTGCGGTTAAAGCATCCGGCATATACATCATATCAAGGAAAGTTCCTGCTTTCAGGAAGCAGGTGTAAGCTTTCTTCTTAATTGCTTCATAATAGATATCTACAGCGTAATCTGTGGTTCCACCACCAGGAAGAGTTTCGTTAGAAATAATTCCTGGATATCGTACACCACGCGTATCTACGCCAAATCTCTTAAAATAATAATCGCATAATAACTCTCCTGCAACTTTGGTTACGCCGTACATTGTGTTTGGTCTTTGAATTGTATCCTGCGGAGTGTTATCAGCAGGAGTGGAAGGACCAAATGCACCGATAGAACTTGGTGTAAAGACAGCACAATTTCTTTCGCGAGCAACTTCCAGAACATTGTATAAACCATTGATATTAACATTCCAAGCCAGGTTTGGCTTAGCTTCTGCTACACCAGAAAGAATTGCAGCAAGATGATAAATAGTATCAATCTCATATTTTTTTACAACATCTGCAATTTGCTGTACATTTGTGCAGTCAACGATTTCAAATGGACCGGTTTCCAGTAATTTACCTGATGGTTTGGTTCGATTTCCACCAGCAACAACATTATCGTTCCCATACAGCTTTCTTAATAACATCGTTAATTCTGAACCGATTTGACCAACTGAACCTGTGACTAATATTTTTTTCATAAATATCTCCAAACATTTTTTTTTGAAAACAAATGTTAATAAGCTTTATTTTGTCAATGAGAAATTCGTCAACCAAACTGCATTGAAGTTAACACTTTTTTCTGCAATATATTATAGTTTCCAACTCTGGAAGAAATAAAGAAAATTCTTAAAGTTGACTATCCCCG
>QMNP01000261.1 GCA_003647825.1 Candidatus Cloacimonadota bacterium | reverse complement strand
TTCCAATGTTTATAAAATGTTGAAATAAGAGTTTCTGCCAGGTCGGGATGCTCAATAACAAGATAAGTCAAATTCTCATCAGGATTTATTGTGTTTATCATGGAGAACATAACCGTTAGATTGTCAAAAACATGCAGTTTTATGGGAAGGTGATAAGCAATTCTTATCTCCTCTCCTTTGTCTTCATAACTTTTCATTTCGCGGCAAAAGAAATCCATGTTTTCCGGTTCAACCTCGAATATAGATTTATAGACAACTCCCTGCTTCATACTTTCCCATTGCTCTTCATGGATGTCCAGAGATTTAGCCATGGCGTAAGGGGGTTTGCAGAAAGATAAAACAAACTCTTTTGATTCTAGCTCCAGAGTGTGATTTTTTTTTATAATGCTGGCTGGAGTACTGAATATCTGGATAAAATCCAATGGTGAAGAGATGTTTTTATTTGAGTTGTAGATCGGTGTAAGAAGTCTAGGAAGTTCCGACATCATATCAAGTTTTTGTTTCTGATCATCAATTAATTTTTTGAAAGCAGTATCTGGCTGTATTGCTTCAAACTTTCGTACTTTACCAAGTTTTTCAATACAAAGTCCCTTTTGAGCTAAATTGTTTAGAACGCTGTAAATTTTAGATCGATTAACACCGGCGCAGTGTGAAATTTCAGTAGCTGTGAACTCATGCTTTCGCAGAAGGCAGCAATATACTTTTGCTTCATTCTCTGTAAGACCAGCATTTTTTAATCTTTCTAGATAACGTTTCATAATTATTTTCCTTTAAAATGCATTGTTGCACCTTTTGGTGCAACAATAGAAGTCGTCATAATGTGTCAATATTTTATTCACAAAAAAAACGCCCGAATTTTTCGGGCGTTTTGTAAGTCTAAATAGTTAAATTACTTCAATAAGATCATTTTCTTTGTAACAGTATAAGAGCCAGCTTTCATTTTATAGAAATAAACACCGCTGGAAACGGATCTACTGTTCGCATCTGTTCCATTCCAAACCTTATTATAGGTGTCTGCGGGGAGGTCATTATCTACTAGAGTCTTAACTTTTTCTCCCTTCACATTGTAAACTTCTAATGTAACATGAGCAGCTTCGTCTAAAGAGAAAGCAATGTTAGTTACAGGATTGAAAGGATTAGGATAATTATTCTGAAGTTCTGTAATCAAAGTTGGAAGATCATTAGAGTTGGTCATAGCAGTCATCTGGAAATCAAGAAAGGTGAGTTCACCAGTAATTACATCTGCATCTAATATAGCAGTTTCGTAACCTTCTGCTTCGCATGTAAATGTATAACTTCCACTTAGAATATCAAAGCTGAATTGACCAGCATCATCTGCCAAAGTAGTGATATTACTTACAGAAATAATTGCTTCCGGTATTGGAGTGCCATTCTCATTTACAAGACCGGCAACCTGACCGATTTCATCTGATCCAGCCATGAACATAACTGTTCCGTCAGAAATTTGATGTCCTCCATCACCATAACTATCAACCATGTAAATTATCCAATCACCATTCATTACTTCACCATTAAAACCATTTATGTCAAGTTCCAGTTGAACTGGAGTAGTACCAGCAGACTCATAAAGAAGTACGTCCGTTCCAAGCGGAGAAGTTGCTCTGAAAGAGCCTTCAGAAGCATAATCGACACTTTCCCACATAACAGAAAAATGAACATTTGCAATTTCTTCTGTTTCAGTAACAGTAAGTGAAGTCCAACCTAAATCGGTGTAAGAGTTTGAATATGGATTTGGATTATTCGGATACAAACCCTGGGTAGGACTGTCTTCAAGGTTGTATTCATAACTTAACATGTTTGGATTTAAAGCACTGATAACAAAGACGTCATCTACAGTTTCATCTGACCCATCATCACCGGTTACAGTGATCTCAGTAGAACCAAGTTCAGAACCAACAATTACAGTTATAACATTATCAACGAGCTCTACAGTTGCTATTTCTGGATTACTATTTCCTGTTATTGATACAGTAATAGGATTTCCTGTAGGTGTTGCGAACATGTCGGTAATATCAACATAATCAAATCCCCAGAAATTGATTTCCAGATCTTCCAATGGTGCTACAACACCCATGTGATTGAAAGACTCGATAGCTGCAGGAACCATGTTTTGAGCTGGCAAGTAATCATTATCACCATACATAAATATATTATAAGCTCCTATAACTCCGAAAAAGGGAACATAACCATTCCCAAAATCATTGTAATAACCATAAACTTCTGTTGCATATGGCATATAAACCCCATTAACAGACCAGTCGAAAGTTGCGATGTAATATACATCATCTGGATTTTGTGTGTTCCACCATGCTTCCATGAACGGCGCCGCCGCTGTGCAGCCACCTCACCAACTTTCGCCCCAGAAAATAACAACTGCTTTCCCAGCCGCTGTTAATTCATGAATTGAGTGATCTTCACCATTGCTGTCTGTCCAGGAATAGTCATCGGTGATAGGTTCACCAACATTCCATACTGCAAACATTGATATTGTAAGCAGTACAAAAGCAAAAACAAAAAGCGTTTTTTTCATTCTTCTCTCCTTTTGCGAGTCGGTTTTGGATATTTTAACCAAAAACGATCTCATTTTTTTTGAGAATATTTCTCATTAGTTTTATTGTTTGTGTAAAAAACGATACAATTATTTTGATGGTTAAGTGGAATAAACTTATTCCAAAAACTAGCAATTCAATTTCTACGAATTATCAATATTATCTCCTAAGGTGCTATTAACGAAATCTTCTAATTCACTTGTTGCACCTTATGGGACAACATAGATATGTAACTGTTTAATATTGTCAAATAAATTTTATGACTTTTTTAGTGATGACGTTTGTCGATTCGTAACTATATATAATATAACTGGTTGCTATCTTTAAAATCTATGGTATCACTAATAACTGAAGTACGAATAAAATACTATTTAGTGTTACCGAAGAAGTAACATTCAATAACAATTTTACATATTTAAAAACCGACAAAAACAGGGTAATCATACAGCGAGCTGCCAACTATCTGAAATACATTATAGATATAACAGGTCGATCTGCAAAGTAGTAAGGGCTTGCCAGAAGAGTCGGCTTCCGGTTGCTATCTGAAACGATCTCCTTCAGGCAAGCCCTTACAGATATCATAGCCAGATCAAGAAAAAATCCAGCATAGATATTCACGACGTGCAACGTCGCTGTACTACATTATTTCAATAAGATCATTTTTCGGGTATTGGTATATCTGGCACCTGCACGCATTTTATAGAAATAAACACCGCTGGAAACGGATCTGTTAGAATTATCAGTGCCATTCCAGGTTATAGAGTAAATGGATTGAAGTGTAGAAGAGTTTATGTGGAATGTTTTAATTTTCTGACCTTTTGAATTGAAAATAATTAACTCTGCATCTTCAGCATCTTCAGGATTCAAAGAGAATGAGATGGTGGTTTCCGGATTGAAAGGATTAGGATAGTTGCCG
>QMNP01000260.1 GCA_003647825.1 Candidatus Cloacimonadota bacterium | reverse complement strand
TTTTTCTTCTTCCCAGTTGAAAGGATAATAAACCTTTTCAGAAAAATTTCCCGTTCGAGATGAATGCCAGTTTATAGAGTAAATGAAGTGCTGTTGATCTGCCAGAGCACGAATAGCTTGAGTACCGCCTTCCGAGAATGGATAAGGACCGCGATAATAATCATTCCACTCTTCACCGGAACCACCGTAAAGCACTTCACCATGGATCCAGTTAAAACCATAGTTCCTATTTGGATCTACACCATCTACGTCTCCACCACCACCTGGAGCATAATTAAAGAAACCATTTTCGTCGTTATCTCGTTTGTTTTTTCGGTAAGTAACATCCCAATCGTCCATTACAACCTGCAAACCTTCGGGATTATAAGTAGGAACGAACCACATCTCCAGGCTTTGCAGCCAGATGCTGTAGGGCTGCACAAATCTCATTTGAATGATCTGCTGGATCATGTACATGGTTATTTCCACACCTAAAACTTCCTCTGCATGACATTGACCAGCAAACATCAACGCTGGTTCATCTTCGTCTATAGCAGCATTATTCGAAAGCTTAATGGCATAGATTGGAATAGGATTCTGATATGGAGCACCAGTTGTCTGACCGATTTCCTGAACCATTACAATTTCAGGAAATGAATCCTGATAGGCAAAGAGTTCTTCGATGATCTCTTCGTAAGTATGATACCTGGGATCCAGACTAACCTGAGCTGAAAGAAACACCCAGGTGAATAATATAGCAATTACAAAAACCTTTCTCATGTTTACCTTCTTATTTTAGTAAAAGCATTTTTCTTGGTTTTGTTTTTAAACCTTTTGCTTCCAGTTTATAGAAATAAATACCTGCAGAAACTATTTTACCAGAAGTATTTTTTCCGTTCCAGATTATCTGATTTTCTTCTACATCGATAGAACGGATCTGTTGACCTTTTACATTAAATATTTTTACTTTTGCATCTTCATATTGATCTACGTCGATATTGAATGAGATAGAAGTATTTGTTTTAAAAGGATTGGGGAAATTCTGTCGCAAATAGTTAAATTGATCAGGAATTTCTTCGTCATCTATACTATTTGTAAGATAACCAACTTTCTGAGCATAAATATTGTAAATATCTGTTTTACCGCTGGATCGCGTATCCGACCAGATGACATAAGCATTATCATTGTAGGTTACAGCCAAAGGCTGCAACTGATTTTTTATGGCATTGGAAATAACTTTTCCATCTACCGGCCAATTATCATAAGTGCTGCCGTCGGCGTTAAACATTTTGGCATAAAGATCCGTATTAGAAACACTTTGTTTATCTTCCCAGAACACCATATACTCACTGTTATTGGTAGTAATAAAAGGGACCTGCTGGTTAGTAGGTTTCACAACAACTTCCTGTCCATTATCTGCCCATAATTGAATTCCATCATCGTTATATTTCTGCATATAAATATCGTAAACACTACCAGAACGGAAATCTTCCCATACTGTGACCAAGCCATCATTATACAAGAAATTAGAAAGAGATTGATCTCCTTCCAGACTAACTAAAGGTATTCCATCATCAGCCCACTGTGTAACTCCATCTTCGCTTATCAACTGACCATAAATATCCAGACTGTTTACAGCAACATTACGCTCATCTTTCCAAACAATTAGTAAACCGTTTGGAGTAATAATGCCTTTGGCGTTGCTTTGTGTTCCCTCAGCGCCGCAGATCAAGGTTCCATTATCATCCCAACCGTCTGCAGTGCTGCCGTCTTCATTAACCAGTTTTGCATAAATTTCATAAACAGGCCACGATTCATTTTGCCAGATATAGTAGCGTCCCACTACGTCAGTAAGAATATCATCACCATCACGTTCTGAAATCAAAATACCTTCATCACCCCATTGCAGGTTACCTGAAGCATCAATTTTCTGCCCGGTTATCTTAATTATCGGATCCATAAAATTGCCATTATAATCTGACCACCCAGTGTAATATGAGCCATTGTCATAAGATATTTGACCATTGTATTGTTCCAGATCTTCAGAACTTAATTCCAGACCGTCATCATTCCAAAGAGAATTTGCCGAAAGATCTACTGCCTGAGCATAAACTTTTTTCTTATCTGCTTTGTTTTCTTCCCATATAGCGGTAACCATATCTGATCCTGGTTCCAGATGCGCATCCATATTCTGCTGATCATAACCAGTCATTAAAGTGATAGGTTCTCCATCCTCGGTAAGATCTAATGATCCGTCAGTATTTAAAACCTGCATATAAAGTTGAATAGCAATACTGGCATTACGTGTATCTTCCCAGAGTATGACCTGTTTATCCCCATAAGGAAGAAGTTTATGATTTAAAGCATCTCCATCGAGTCCATAATAGATAAGTTCACCATCTTGAGCCAGTTGTGTAACTCCAGCACTATTTAATACTTGAACATACATTCCGGTAGAACCAGTTCGTAGATCTCCCCAAACTAGAAAAACATCACCGCCGGAAAGTTTTACGAGCGGAGAAAATTGAAATCCAGGTTGGTCACAGATTACATTGCCATTTGCAGAAAGAGTTGGCACACCATTAGAGTTTATATGCTGAACATAAATATCACCATCAGGATGGTTTTCTATTCTACCGTCTTCCCAGGTTATCCAGCATCCTCCGTTATTATCGGAATTCAACCTCGGGTTGATCTGATCATATTCTGCAGATACAACCTGAACACCATTCGCATCCCAAAGCAGATTGCCATCAAGGTCTAATTTTTGAGCATAGATGTCTTTGAACTCAGCGGCAAATTCATTACGACCATCTTCCCAGGTAATAATTACACCATTATCCGATGCTTTCTTTATCCTGGGATTACGCTGATTAAATTCACCACCATAAACAACAACATCATTGGACCAGAGCAAATCTCCATTCAGATCGACACGTTGGGCATAGATATCACCAGTACTATCGTTTCGTTTGTCTCTCCAGGCAAAGATAAAATTTCCTGTACCATCAGGTGTTATTTTTGGTCTATCCTGAGTTTCTACGCTACCAGCTAACATGCTTCCTCCAGCATCCCATAAAAGGCTGCCATCAGGTGCAATTCGCTGCATATAAATATTTTCGTCTTCGTCATCTCTTGTATCGTGCCAGGCAATTATGGCACCGCCTGTTCCATCTTCCCAGAATGTATGTTGATTTTGTTGTCCGCCTTCGGCAGCAATAGCATTTCCGTTGGTAGCCCAGCCTGCAGGAATTGATCCATTTGTATCGATAAGTGTTCCATAAATATCAGCAGAACCTCCGAAATTTCGCGCATCCTGCCAGATCACAAATGCTCCACCAGCTTCATCAGAGACAATGTTCAAAGATATCTGGATATCTTCTGCAAGACATAAAGGTACACCGGAAGCATCCCACAAAATGTTACCACTACTATCTAATTTCTGCGCATAGATATCACCAGCATCTTCATTTCGAAAATCTACCCAGGCTATTACAACGCCGCCGTCACCTACATTTATAACAAC
>QMNP01000259.1 GCA_003647825.1 Candidatus Cloacimonadota bacterium | reverse complement strand
TTTCACCATACTTCTCTCCAAACAGCGCCATAGCTCCGGCTTTTTTGGCTTCGTCGATAGATTTGATTTCGGTATCCAATGCAAAGCATTCTCTTACTTTCGCATTCACAGTACGTTCTACAATATCCAGTTCGTGCTTACTAACCTGCTGAAAATGAGTGAAATCAAAACGCAGATGATCGGGATGAACCAGTGAACCTTTCTGCTGAACATGATCTCCCAATATATCTCGCAAAGCTTTGTGCAGAAGGTGAGTAGCAGTGTGATTTCGAGCAATGCTCTTACGATTTACAACATTAATTTCAGCAATAAACTCATCTTTATTGATCTTACCTTTGGTTAATTTTCCCAGATGGATGAAATCATCGTTAGCTTTCTTTACATCTGTAATGAGAATTTCACAGTTTTTATTATAGATCTTTCCTGAATCTCCAACCTGCCCGCCAGATTCAGCGTAAAAAGGAGTTCTATCTAATACAATTTTTACATTATTTTCTGCGTCTATATGGTATTTCTGAATGTAGCATTTAGCAATATTTTCAGTATATCCAAGGAATTCAGTTTCTTTTGAAGGTTTGAATTCAGTCCACTCGGTATCATCCAGTTTCAGTATAAATTTACCAGCTTCCCGAGCTCTTTGTTTTTGCTTTTTCATTTCTGTTTGGAAGCCTTCTTCATCTACAATTAATCCTTTTTCTTCGGCCATTATTTTAGTGAGATCAAGTGGAAAACCGTAGGTGTCGTAAAGCATGAAAACTGATTTTCCTGGGATCATTTTGTCTTTCAAAACAGATGTAACTTCTTTGAATTTCGTTAATCCTTTATCCAGTGTTTCGTTGAATCTTTCTTCCTCTGCTTTAATGATCATTTTGATGTGAGCCTGCTTCTCTTTCAGTTCGCTAAAATGCTCTCCCATGATCTCAATGACTGTATCTACCAGATCATATTGGAACGGCTTTTTGAATCCGAGCAGATGTCCATGTCTGGCAGCACGACGTAAAATTCTACGCAAAACATATCCTCGGCCTTCATTGGAAGGTAAGCCACCATCAGCCAGTGCAAAGCTGAGAGCACGAACATGATCTGTAATCACACGATGTGAAGTTCCCCTTTCATCTTTGTGATATTTAATTCCCGAAATTTGCTCGATACGTTCGATCAATGGTATAAAGAGATCGGTATGATAATTTGAGTCTTTGTTCTGCAAAACCTGGCAGATGCGTTCAAAACCAGCACCGGTATCGACATATTTGTTCTTCAATGGAACTAAAGTGCCATCTTCCTCGCTGTTGAATTGTATGAAAACCAAATTCCAAAGTTCGATAAATCGGTGACAATCTCCATTAACTTTACAGGTGTGATCTGGATCATTCTGCAGATTACAAAACTCAATTCCACGGTCGATATGGATTTCCGAACAGGGTCCGCAAGGTCCGGTATTTCCCATCTTCCAGAAATTATCTTCATCATCATGATATTCGATATGATTCGGATTTATATCAGTTTCTGATTTCCATAAATTAAAGGCTTCTTCATCTGATGTATGAACAGTGGCATAAAGCAAATCTTTGGGGAGTTCCCAAACATCTGTAAGTAATTCCCATGCCCAGGAAATTGCTTCTTTTTTGTAATAATCCCCAAAGCTCCAGTTACCCAGCATTTCAAAGAATGTATGATGGTATCCGTCTCTTCCAACTTCGTCCAGATCATTGTGCTTTCCACCGGCACGAATACATTTCTGTGTATCTACAACTCGCGGATATTTTGGTTCAACCTGCCCCAGAAAAATTTTCTTAAACTGGTTCATTCCGGCATTTGTAAATAACAGGGTTGGATCATCAATCGGAATTACCGGAGCGGATGGAACAGCTTTGTGCTGCTTGCTCTCAAAGAAGTCTATAAATTGCTTTCTAATCTCTTTACTGCTCAACATTTTATCCTCAATTTTCCACCGAAGTGGAATTTTAATATAGCTAATTTCAAGCGTGTAAAGAAATTGTCAACCCAGTTAATGTGTAAAGGAAAAGATAGAGGTGGGAATTTGAAATTTCTCAAAATTTATTGCGTTAAACATTAATAATAAGAATATTGTTTCTGAGGTAGGTAATAATGAAATCTATTAGAGAAATTGCAGCTGATCCAAACTTTGTAAAAGGAATCTATAATTACTGTGATCGCTGGTGTGAAAAATGTCCGTTTACTTCAAAGTGTGCGAATTTTGCTTTAAATGAAGATCGTTTTGGTGATACTGAAAATAGGGATCTGAATAATAAAGAATTTTGGAATAAATTGAGTGGTATATTCAAGGAAACATTAGAAATGATACGGGAAGATGCAGAAAGATTGAAAATTGATCTGGATAATCTGGACAAGGTTGAGTTTCAACCAATGAAAGATAATGAAAACCACTACTTAATCCAACTTTGTTTGCAGTATGAAAAATATGCTAAAGCTTGGTTCGAAGAACCAGTTTACATTGAACTGGAATCTACAAAATCTAAGAAAATTGAATTAGCAGATGCTTTTGAAATAATTAATTGGTATATGTTTTTTATTGGAGTGAAGTTCAGAAGAGCTTTATCTGTTTCCCCTGATGATGATGAAGAATTTCGTTTTATTGAAACAAATGGTACCGCTAAAGTAGCTTTAATTGGAATTGATCGAAGTTTATTAAGTTGGAATATTCTAGTCCAACATTTACCAAAATCAAAATATTTGTTAGAGATTATATCAATTTTATCTAAAATTAAATTGGTTGCCGAAAATCAATTCCCCAATGCTCGAAATTTTATCCGTCCTGCTCTGGATGAATAACTGGCAATTGATTTTTCAGTAAACAGTCGAAATTGCTTCGATGGATTATCTTGATAGAAAACTCGTAAAAACTAATTTTCTAATCTGTGTTCTTCTGTGTGAAATCGTGAGCTTAGTTTGATCGCTTTTTTTATTTTGCCATCCCCGACTCCTATCGAGGATCTAACACATTCTAGATTCCCGTTTCTGTCAAAAGCCGGACATAGTTTACAGTAATGACATTTCAATTTTATCGGTATTTTCCGATAAAATTTGGAGGCTAGAATCAACCGTTCAGAAGGTTCTCATGAATTCGACCGTTCGCAAGGTTTTATCTGTGTAAGTCCGTGAGCTATTTTCTTACTTTTGCTCGTTTTTGTTAGTTGTTAAATACTACTTCTCTGTTGGTACTACAATTCCGCGAATAATAATATTCTGGAAGAAGACAAACACGGCAAAGGTTGGGATCGCAGCAATCACCAATGCGGCAAAACCAACACCAGGAGCACTTCTCTGCATCAGTTGATAAATGTGTACCATCATCGTCCACATGCTTTTATCCTGGCAAACAATGAAGGCAAACATGAAATTCCGATATGCAGCATTGAAAGCACCCAACGCTATCACTGCCATGATCGGTTTGGAAAGACTCATAGCGATCTGCCAGAAAATGCGTGTTTCACTGGCACCATCTACCGTTGCACTTTCAAAAAGTTCCTG
>QMNP01000258.1 GCA_003647825.1 Candidatus Cloacimonadota bacterium | reverse complement strand
AGAGGGGTTTTCAAAGGTGAATTCAAAAATTGCATATATGATTAATGAAATAAAACCCCCTTTATTCTCCCTTCAAAGGGGGACTAAATAGATGTCTTCGCTCATTCGCTCTGGTCACTGGTTTTACTTCCTGGAGCTCATACATAGACAGGACTTGATCGCAATAAATTTGCGAATGTAAGTCAAGGACTGCGGAATAGATGCAGTCATAGAATTATCTTGGAAACTAATTAATCGCTGTTCTCGCCCCAAGCTTCGCTTCGGGGTAAGTCCAGTGCAAATTCGGAAACAAAATGGATATTTTTGCTCATACGATGTGGTCATTAATTCTACTTCCTGGACCTCCTTCCATAGAGAAAGCAGCTCTAGGAATTGCCCCTGATATATTAGTGTTTGCTACCAGTTTAACAAAACAGGCTATCAAAGGCAAAATGCAGCCAGGTTTTAAAACCCGCAAAGAAATGATGGATTGGTATCATCGGCCCGAAAACAAGTGGGTTTTGAATTTCTACAAATGGACACACTCATTAGTTGTGTGGACAGCTCTGCTCACTCCTACTTTCTTTATTTGGTTCAAATTTTCCGGAGATATCCCATGGTTTCTACTTGCTGCTCCCATCCATATTCTCATGGATATTCCCACTCACAACAATAATTCCTTTCCAGTTCAATTTCTCACACCAATATCCAAGTTCAAAGTAAATGGAATGCATTGGTCGAAGCCGATCGTATTCATTGGAAATTATGTACTGATAATCGCTGCAATTTATTTCAGGATGTTTGTGATAGGAAAATAAACCCCAGGTTTGATCTATCAGTAATCGTGAATTGTAAAATAAAGAAAATTCTTAAAGTTGACTATCCCCGTGGCAGAGCCAAGGGGTATTTCGTCAACTTTATATCAGCAAGCTGAAAATCGAATTTTCGTTATTTACCCCTCTCCGGCAGCTGCCGGAGCTCCCCTCAAAGAAAAGGTGAAAGTCAAGTGCCGTTTTGCTTTGCAAAAGCGGCAATTACAGGGGAGATGATTTGGGAACCCCGATGCAGAGCATTGAGGATTTTTTTTGATTAAAGAGTTTCTTTAGCTATTTTCCTTAATTTTTCCCAATTAAATTCCTGCAAAATTTCCAAAGCAGAGTCTGTGTCAATATTAGTGAAGGACATCAATAACATAGAACCACTCATATCACTGGATGCAAGATCAATCATATATGCACCGGTTTTTTCTATTTTATCATAACTTTTTACTATTCTAAATCCATTCAATTCAAATGATTCAATAGAAACTTCATTAGTTTCTATAGTCGCATCCATTTGATAGCCTTGCAGCATAGTGTTTGATCCTGCAATAAATGAAACAGAAAATTCCATATCATCCTTTTCATAAAACCGGTTCACGGAAGTAAATTTAAGACCAGCCATGTTTACACTGGCATCTTCAATCTCTCCAGCTTCCCAACCTGAGACATCGATCATTTCTTTTTTTAAGTCTTCATTAGCATAAGCAAAAAGTGCGATACCAAATATTAAATAAACCACGAATACATTTCTTAATTTCATTTAATTCTCCTGATTTTTATTATAGTTTGTGAATTTACAGCCCACTATTTGTTAATGGGCTGTAATATCTTATTGATTAGATAATTTCTTAATCTAATTAATCATTATTAGCTTTAGCAGCTTCTCTACCGGCTCTCATAGCAGCCAGATTTGCTTCTACTATTTTCTCACCTTTACGGCCAAAAACAAATTTTATTCCGGCTTCCAATTTGTCATAGTCAATATCCAGATAATCTGCTGCTGCACCTAAAATTACCATATTCATAGATCTATTTGCACCAATATCTTTGGCAATTTGGTCTGCATTGATGGCGATATTATTGGAAATGTTTTTTACTTCATTCATTAAATCAGTTTCTTGAGGATAGTTTGGGATATTCTTAAAGGCTGTTGTATTAGTTATCATCCAGCCACTATCTGCTAAATAAGACTTGTATCGAAGTGCTTCCATAGGTTCAACTGAAATTATAAGATCTGCGCCACCTTGAGGAATAAGATCAGAATGAATGCTTTTGTCTGATATCCGCAGATGAGATTGTACATCACCACCACGTTGACTCATTCCATGTACTTCGGCCTGTTTCAATTGATAACCGCTTTCCATTGCTGCATAACCAATTATTGCTGCTATTGAGAGTATTCCCTGGCCACCAACTCCAGCTAAAATTATATCTTTTTTCATGATCGCTCCTTATTTTTTTTTTACAACGAACAAAAACTAACTAAACAAATAAGTGTACTATCGGAATCTAATTCTTTCAATTTCTGTTTTCCTCAGGCTAAGAAGTTAGGCATTCTTTCTATTTCAAAGCCCATTTCACTTGGTGGAAAGTTCACTAGAATTCCAAGTCTATAACCGGTTGCTTTAAGATAATTTAGTAATTGAGCTTTATGAATATTTGTAAGTTTCGCACAAGTCTTAAGCTCGATAATAATTTTATCATCTATTACTAAATCTGCCAAATATTCACCGACTATATCACCTTTAAATCGAACAATTAATTTCTTTTGTGATTCTACAGTAAATCCTTTAGATTCTAACTCAATTTTAAGAGAGTTCTCATAAACTTTTTCTAAAAAGCCATTTCCAAGTTCTTTCCGAACTTCGATACAAGCTTCTTTGATTTTATAAAACTCATCTTTAAAAATTAAATCATCCATCAGAATTCTTTGTTCGCTTTTGTTAGCTGTTTATTTCCGCTTCTTCTTATTGTATACGTGGATGCAAGGTCTGCGGGGGATAACCACCGATACACCGTTGTAAGCAATTTCTTCCTTGAAAACTTTCACGTTTTCTTCATGGTGGCGGGAGAGTGGATTAATAACTCTGATGTGTTCCTTTTCCACACCAATTCCCATGCAAATCTGTTCGATCCTGCCATTCACCTGAGAATCCTGCATTCCAGTCATTGCAGTAATATCGTTATCCAGAATAATTATAACTACATTGGCTTTACAAAGTACTGCATCTAACAATGGAGTTATTCCAGAATGTCCAAATGTGGAATCTCCAATTGCCGCAACAGCGGGAAACCAACCTGCATCAGCAGCACCAATTGCCATTGATATAGAAGCACCCATATCTACACAAGCATCAATTGCATTATATGGTGGCAGATAGCCCAGTGTATAGCAACCAATATCAGAGAACACATGACCACGACCAAATTCTGCCAAAGCTTCATTCAAGGCTTTATAACTATCAGCATGAGGGCAACCAACGCAAAGTGCCGGTGGACGACCTGCGACTACTTCCGGTACAGCCTGACTGGGAAGTTCCGGAAGATTTAAAGCTTCTCTAACGATCTTAGGATTCAGTTCTCCATCTCTAGGAATTGTTCCATCTAAACGGCCTGTTATCTTTGGATTACCTAAATATCCTTTCAAATTCTCTTCAACTAAAGGCATCCCTTCTTCTACTACCAATATCTTATCACATTCAGCTACGATCTTTTCAATCTGT
>QMNP01000257.1 GCA_003647825.1 Candidatus Cloacimonadota bacterium | reverse complement strand
TCTACAATAGCTTTATAATCTAAAGGATTAGCATGGGTTACAATAGAACTTCCTAAATAAAGAGGAAGCCAGAAATTGGTAGTTAAGCCAAATACATGGAACAGAGGTAACGTTCCCGCAAAAATATCTTCATGATTTACATCGATCCAATCTGGAATTGCATTGAGATTGTGTGCGATATTCTTATGAGTAAGTTGAACTGCTTTAGGTTCTTTTTCACTGCCGCTCGTAAACAAAATAACACTGGTTTCTTCTTCATCTCCATGACTTACAAAAGACTGAAGAACTTTTACAGGGAGCCTCGATCTCATTGCTGCCAGCAATTTTTCACTCAATGTTATATTCAGCATTAACTCTTCCAGATATACCATTCCTTCCAAATGTTCACACTTTATCTTATTGCATAATTTTTTACTGGTGATTATTGTAACAAAGCTGCATTTTTCCTGTGCATAAACACAATTATCGTAAGCTCCTGTAGAATAATTTATCATCACTGGAATTTTACCAGCCATTAAGGCACCAAGAATCGAAAGCATACAACCCGCTGAAGTTGGTACCATAATACCAATATACTTACCTTTGTATTTACGGAATTTTTTAGACAAGATCAAAGCTGCTATAAGTGCTCTACCATAAGGTATATCCTTTCCAGTAGCTTGATCATACATAGCAATTTTTGAAGAATACTTCTTTGCGGAACGTACAAAATACTCCTGAAGCTGCATATTCTCTCCTTTTTAAATATTCTGCATTTTAATTTATTCATTTGCCTTTGATGTCAAAGTTTTTCTAGTTTTAACTCATATTTTGCTTTCTCGGGAACTCCTAATTGTAATTGTAATTTGACAAATAAAAGACCACCAGAATTATGTTTTTAGAAAGAGGTAAATTTGAAGAAAAATCTAATCTCAATAGAAGGTTTACAGAAAACATTTCCCGATAAAGTAATCTGTAAAGATGAATCATTCGGGATATTTGCGAAAGATAAAATCGGACTTATCGGAATAAATGGTTGCGGAAAGACAACTCTTTTGAAGATGATTATCGGTATTGAACCAGTTGATTCTGGTAAGGTCGTAATCAGAAATAATGTAAAGATCGGCTATTTACCTCAAGTTCCGGAGCTTGATCAGGAACTTACTATTTTTGAACATATCTATTTCAGTGATCATCCACAATTTGCCTTGTTAAGGCAATATCACCGTAATCAGGAAAAGCTGGAAACTCTGCAGAATGAGCAGTTGGAATCGGAACAGCACAAGCTTTTACAAAGAATGGATTCCGAGAAAACATGGGATATAGAGATAAAAGCAAAATCGATACTAACAAAATTGGGATTTTCTGATCTAAACCTGAATATAGCAACACTTTCCGGTGGACAAAAAAGGCGACTCGACCTGGCCAGAGTTTTAATGGATGAACCTGAAATTCTGATTCTGGATGAGCCTACAAATCATCTCGATATTGATACAATTGAGTGGTTTCAAGACTTTTTAATAAATTACAAAGGTGCTTTAATATTCGTAACTCATGATAGATATTTTCTTGATGCTGTTTCCAATAGAATTATGGAAATCGAGAATGGAATTATTAGATTTTATAATGGGAATTATTCCTATTATCTGCAGAGAAAAGAGCTTGAGCTTGTAGATCTTCAACGCAAAGAAACGCGCAGAGCTGCTCAACTGCAAAAGGAAATGAAATGGTTGAATCGCGGAGCAAGAGCCAGATCTTCCAAACCAAAGAATCATCTGGATAGAGTTAAAGAACTCATAGATAAATCTTACTTGAATCAAGATTCTGAACTTGATATTTCGTTTCAGTCCAAGCGAATGGGAAAAACCATTTTAGAAATAAAAAGCGTACAGAAATCTTATGACCAGAACCACCTGTTTTCTAATTTCAATTATAATTTTCAAAAACTTGATCGCATCGGGATTATAGGACAGAACGGTTGTGGAAAAACTACCCTACTCAGATTGATAACTGATGAAATAGAACCGGACGCAGGAAATGTAAAAGCAGGCATGAATACCCATTTCAGTTATTTCAGGCAAAATGAAGAAGAATTTGATAAGAATATTTCTGTATTGGAATATGTTCGGCAAAGGGCTGAACACATTCGAACAGCCGATGGAACACTGCACTCTGCATCTGAAATGCTTAAAAAATTCCTCTTCGATGGAAAACTCCAGCAAAGTAAAGTAAAAAGCTTATCCGGTGGTGAAAGAAAAAGATTATATCTTCTCAGTTCTTTGATGTTTGGCAGCAATTTTATAATTCTCGATGAACCTACAAATGATCTGGATATTAAAACTCTTGAAATATTGGAAGATTATTTAGATGTTTTTAAAGGCTGCATTCTTGTAGTATCGCATGACAGATATTTTCTGGATAGAGTTGTTGATTACCTATTTATTTTCGAAAATGACAGAATTATAAAATTCCCTGGAAATTATTCCGATTATCTACTGGTAAAAAAATATAGAGAAGAACAGAAAATTGAAAATACTAACGTTGATAAAAAGAGAATACGCAGTGAGAAGACAGGACTTTCTTATAAAGAAAAAAGAGAATTAGATCAACTGGAAATTGAGTTGGAAAAGCTTGAAAACCTTAAAATTAGCCTCGAGAATAAAATTGATCTTCAAGCTGCGACTTTACTTCCAAATGAATTTAGTGAAATAACCAAACAGATAGAAGAACTCAACAATAATATTTCCAGATTGTCAGATAGATGGCTTGTGCTGGAAGACAAAAAATCTGATTAAAGTTCCCGCTTAATTAACTCAAAATATATAATTTAGTTGACATTTTGGCATATCTTTTATATTTCTTAATGTGTGTAAGAAAAGGTAAGCATATGAGAGTTGTGGTTACCTCAGGAGAAGGAAATGAATATAGAATTCCATTATTATATGACGAAATTGCTGGC
This sequence comes from Candidatus Cloacimonadota bacterium, assembly GCA_003647825.1. Classification (GTDB taxonomy): domain Bacteria; phylum Cloacimonadota; class Cloacimonadia; order Cloacimonadales; family TCS61; genus B137-G9. Next base: position 590 of record QMNP01000257.1, on the reverse strand, counting down.
TCTTAATGCTGGATTTGAACAAGATGAAGCTGAAATTATTGCATATTCTTCACAGTATGTAGATGATAACAATCAGTCTTTTCAGATTGAAACTCCTGAAGGTGAGATTTATAGTAACTATATCAGCCAGACTCTGAATATTACCAAGCCCCAAAAACAATTGATGAGAGTGTATCTGCTGTTTCATTTTCTGCCTGGAGATCCAACCAGCTACAGAGCTCGACGTAAAGATGGAAAAATGCATATGTTAATGGTAACTCCAGCCAGCTCTCATGCTCAGGAATTATATTACGATGCTACCACTACTGAAAATCTTTATCTGCTTGGTATTGCTTCTCATATGCTGTCAGACACATTATCACATCAGAATTTTGTGGGAACATTTGATGAGATCAACGCTATGAAAGGTTTGTGGGAAACTCTTATACCAAATATTGGTCATGCCGATGCAGGTTATCGCCCCGATATTCCAAACTTGATCTGGGAAGATCCCCGCCTGGTAAAAGACCATTCTATCATAGATAATAAAGAACGAGTACTAACAGCTGCTCAAAAATTATATTCAAACTTTCTAATTATTACATCAATGC
>QMNP01000256.1 GCA_003647825.1 Candidatus Cloacimonadota bacterium | reverse complement strand
TATGAAAAAAGAAAAAATAATTACAGTCTCAGAAATTGTCAGCCACATTCATGAAATTGCTCATCCCAGTTTAGCACTTGAATGGGACAATGTTGGTTTTCAAATTGGTAATGGAAATCAGGAAGTTAAAAAAATTCTGCTGTCTTTGGATATAACGGAAAATGCCATCAATAAAGCCATCAAAAAAAATGTCGATCTGATCATTTCACACCATCCGCTCATCTTCAAACCGATCAGGAAAATTACAAATCCGCTGTATCTGAAGCTTATTAAAAACGATATCGCTGTATTCTGCGCTCATACTAATATGGATGTAATAAAAAAAGGAGTGAATTCCGCTTTGGCTGCTAAACTCGAACTGCAAAATGTAGAATTCCTCACTTCAGAATCCGGTGCATCAGTATATCATGTTTCTGTTTATGTCCCTTCCGCACAAATGGTAGAAGTTGCCAATGCAGTTTTTGCTGCTGGCGCTGGTGTTATCGGAAATTACACAAACTGCATGAACGATTATGAAGTCAGTGGTCAATTCATGCCAATAGAAGGAAGCAATCCAATTCTGGGAAGTCAGGACAAACTGGAAAAAGTTGTGGAACGCAAACTGGAGTTCTTTGTAGATTCTTTTAAACTTTCCAAAGTCCTCGCAGAGATGAAAAAAGCACATCCTTATGAAACGCCTGCCTATACTGTAAATTCTCAGGAAAAACCTAATGAAAATTATGGTTTAGGAATGATCGGAGAATTGCAGCAGGAAATGAGTTTAACCGAATTTGCAAAATTCGTTAAGACTCGATTGGATGCTCCTATTGTTAAAATGTGGCCGGCAACAAAAGGTAAAAATACTTCGATAAAAAAGGTGGCAGCTTGTGGCGGCAGCGGCAGCTCATTGATTTCACAAGTTTACGGTAAAGCAGATGTTTTTGTATCGGGAGAATTTGGATATCACACGATTTTGGATAGCCGGATTCCGCTAATCGAAGCCGGACATTTTTATACAGAAAATCCAGTTTTGCAGAATCTGAAAGAAATGCTGCAGAAGTTTGATTTAGAAATTATCGAACTTTCTGTCAAAGAACATGAAGTGAGTAAAGTGGAGATCTACTAAGAAGCACACGAGTCCAATCGTGTGCTTATGTTGTTCTCATCGGAGAACGGATGGACTGCAAATGAGTACGAAATATAAAAAATTTTATCGTAGAAATCTTCCGCATATTCAACCAGAAGATTCAGTTTTGTTTGTAACTTATCGATTATATTTCAAGCTTCCATCAGATTATATAGAAACCATAAAACAAATGAAATCAGAATTTCATAGCAAAACAGATTCTATAGATAAGAAACAGCAAGAAATTGAAAGATATAAATTTAATCTTCAACTTTCAGAATTCGAAGATGATTATATTGGAAAATTCAAAAATTCACCTCTATGGTTAAACGATCATAGAATTGCAGATTTGATTAAAAATAGTCTTTTTTGGCATAATCAGAAACTGTATGATTTATTTGCCCTTTGCATAATGCCAAATCATGTTCATATTATTATTCGGCCATTACGAAGTGAAGGAGAACCATATCCGTTACAGAAAATCATGCGTGATCATAAACATTATACTGCTCGTGAAGCTAACAAAATCCTAAATCGAAAAGGAAATTTCTGGTTAGATGAACATTACGATCATTATATTAGAAATGAAAATGAATTTAACCGAATATTGAATTATCTATATTTAAATCCTGTAAAAGCAAACCTTGTAGCAGAACCGGAAGATTGGAAATACACATTTATTAATGAAGAACTATGTTAAGTGGATTGTGGCACACGAGTCCCTTCGTGTGAAGATTATATATCACCGTCAAGGGACTGACGGGTTACGAGGTAATTAATGTCTCTCCCCCTCTGGATGTCGGAATTTATACAAAATTACGGAACGATCGCTCTATTTGTAACATCGTTCATTGCAGCTACGATCGTGCCGGCGAGTTCGGCAGCGATACTTCTGGCAGCATTGGCAGGAGGAGCCTCAGCAGTTCCGGCTTTTATCGCTTGCTCCATTGGTAACAGCCTGGGTTGTGCTGCCAATTACTGGATTGGTTTCTTAATTGGTAAACCGCTCATTCCTAGACTGGAGAAATCGAAAAGTGGAAAAAAGGCACTGGAATATACAACTAAATACGGTACTTGGAGTTTGCTGGTTTCCTGGACGCCATTTCTGGGTGATCCCATTACCATTGCGGCAGGGATTTTTCGGGTGAATTTTTTTAAATTTTCTTTAATTGTTTATTCTTTGAGAATTGTAGGATATGCAATTATCGCCGTGTTTTTTGTGTAAGTTTTTCTAACTAACATAAACTTACAACAAATTTAATTATCAACACTGAACCATTTCAGTAATGTCGTCAAATTCTAAAGCAAAATCGATTTTACTTTTTCTTGCTTGTTTAAAATTAATATTTGGATATTTATTAGCATTAATTATTTCAATTATTTTCTTTTTGTTATTTTTGTCACATTTACAACCGAAATTTATCTCCACAAGACATTCTTTATTATATTTTATTACATCAACTGCCGATATTATTCGGTGTTCCTTTTCGTATTTCCATTTGTAATATTTTGTAAACGCACATGCTCTAAAAAAATTATCATTATCTTTAAAGTAATAAGCCTTTTCTGGTTTAGGCGGATATTTCACTTCTCTTATTGGCATTTTATGAAATTTCCAATTATCCTCATGAAAAAAATTGTAATCAAAATTTGAATCAAATTTCAAACAAATTCCTTTATGAGAATCAGCATAATGAGACCACATTAATATATTGTTCTTTTTTTCACAGAAACAAGCAATTTTAATACTAGCTTTAAATCTCTCAAGTCCAATTTCTATCCATTTTTCTAATTTAGTTGGATTATTCTTAGCAGCTAAGAACATTTGATCATACATTGATTCTGAAATTCCTGGAGGTTTGGGAATAATTTTTTCAAATTCTTCTTTATTGAAATCAAGATTATATGGGATAAAAAAATCAAATGGATCATTAAAATCCATTGGGCTCGAAAACCAGATTTGGTTATTCGATAGGTTTTCAAAGGTATAATCATTTATTGGCATGAATTTATAAAAATATCTTCTTTTCATCATTCAATCCACTCCTTGCTTTCCATATAAATCCGTGAGCTTATAGCAACCATTGCGAAGGTTAAGAAAAGCAGGAAGTTCCATAACCATTCGCAAGGTTTTTACTCTAATTCAAAACTTTCACCAAAAGTAGGAATTGTTACATTCCAATTATATGTTTGTTTTATTTTCTCCGCCATCGATCTGCTTGCCTCTTCCTCACCGTGCACCATAAACGTATTCCTGGGTGGTTTATTAAACGGCATCAGCCAGGCCAGCATCTCGTTGTAATCGGCATGGCCGGAGAAACCATCTATCATTTCGATCTGAGCATTTATGGGAACTTCCCTGCCGTGGATCTTTACGGTTTCCTTTTTATCCATGATAGTTCTGCCGCGGGTTCCTTCGGCTTGATAGCCCATTAACAGAACTGTATTCTT
>QMNP01000255.1 GCA_003647825.1 Candidatus Cloacimonadota bacterium | reverse complement strand
GAAGGTTATAAACTTAACAGTAATACCAGATATTTAAAAATAACTGCCGAAACTGAAGCTGGCATTTTCTATGGATTACAGACTTTGCTGCAGCTTCTTCCGGTAGAAATCTACAGCAAGCAAGTGGTTAAACAGAAATGGAAAATCCCTGTCTGTATAATTGAAGATAAACCTCGGTTCAGTTGGCGTGGAATGCATCTGGATGTATCACGTCATTTTTTTGGAATTGATTTTATAAAAAAATATATCGACCTGCTGGCAATGCATAAGCTCAATGTTTTTCATTGGCATCTTACCGATGATAACGGCTGGCGGATTGAGATTAAGAAATATCCAGAACTTACAAAAATCTGTGCCTGGCGAAAAGATCTGGAACATCTTCCCTGGAATGAAAGAGACAATACAGACGATCCTGGAAATGGGATTTATGGCGGATTTTACACTCAGAAAGAGATCAAAGAAGTTGTGAAATATGCTGCAGATCGTTTCATTAATGTAGTTCCGGAAATCGAAATGCCGGGGCACACTCGGGAAGTATTTGCATCTTTTCCTCAATTCTCCTGTACCGGGGAAGTGTTGACTGTTGCACCCGGTGGCTACTGGCCAAATCTGGATATTTTTTGTGCTGGAAAGGATGAAACATTTAAATTTTTGAAAGACATTCTATCTGAAGTTATCGAACTTTTTCCTTCCAAATACATTCACATCGGCGGTGATGAAGCCAATAAAACCAGATGGAAAGAGTGTCCATTATGCCAGCAACGCATCAAAGATAAAAATCTGAAAGATGAAAAAGAATTACAGAGTTGGTTCATAAAGCAGATGGCAGAATTTCTGCAATCTAAAAACAGAAAATTGATCGGCTGGGATGAAATTGCGGAAGGTGGTTTAATAGATGAAGCAACCGTGATGTGCTGGCGTGGAGATGGAATTGATGCCGCTAAACTGGCTGTGAAAAAAAGCTGTGATGCTGTGATGTGTCCCAATCCATTCCTGTATTTTGACTGGAAGCAGAACGAAGATGATAATGGCGCTTTTGGTGTAACGACTTTGGAAAAAGTATATAATTATGATCCTGTTCCAGTAGATTTTTCTCAAGAAGAAGCAAAATTTATTTTAGGTGCTCAAGGCAATGTTTGGACAGAATGGATGCCAACTGAAAAAAGAGTAGAATACATGGTTTTTCCTCGCATGAGTGCTTTAGCCGAATTAGTTTGGACTTCTAAAGAACATAAAAACTTTGCTGATTTTAAGAAAAGATTGGACAACACAAAACAAATTTTTAGCTTGTTACATGTTAATTTTAATAAGGATTATTAATTAAGCAACTATGAATAGATTAGAAGAATTAGAAAGTAAATTAGCAAGCTCAGAAAAAGATATCGGCATTGATGAATTTTTGGAATTAAATGATTTTTATGCTAATGTTTTTAATTTTAAAAAAGCACTTGATTGTCTGCTGAAAGCACAAAATTTAGCCCAAAAAAGCAATAATGAAATCAAAGAAGCTGAATGCAGCTGGAAAATTGGTTTAAACTACTGGCGGCAAAATGATTTTAAACTTGCACAAGATTATTTTCTAAAAGCAATACCTTTATATAAAAAAGTTGATGATAGAATAATGCTGGCCAGATTAAAAATGGCAGTGGGAGTAACACATTTAAATCTGGGTGACTTTGGACAAGCTATTGAATTATTGAGAAAGGCGATCTATTTAATGACTCGTCTTCGAGTAAAGCAATACATGCGAACAGCTTATAACTGGTTAGGAATTGCATACAGTGGAATCCAGGAATATCAAAAAGCCATGAAATATTATTTGAAGGGACTTGCACTCCAGGAAGAAACAGAAAATCAAAAAGGTATTGCTAATGCTAAGAACAGTATTGGCCTTCTTCATCTTGAATTAGATAATAGAAATGAAGCAGCAAAATTGATCAAGGAGTCTTTAATAATTCGGGAAGAGCTGGATGATAAAGAAGGAATTGCTGATTCGTTGAGTAATCTGGGAATGATCTACCATTTAACCGATCCACATAAAGCTCTGGAGTTCTACAATCGTTCTTTGGATATTCGACATGAAATTGGAGGAGCATCGAAATTAGCTAATACTTTAAATAATATTGGAAATATTCAATTTGATTTGAAGAATTATGCAGAAGCTATAAAATCCCATAAAGAAGTTTTGAAAATAAGAGAAGAGACGGGAAATAGATGTGGCATATTAAATTCTCTTCAAAATCTTGCTTTGTCTTACATTAGAAGTAACGACCTGGAAAAAGCCAAAGAACTTCTCGATAAAGCAATTGAGTTTAAAGATATAAAATCTTACTATAAAATATATGAAATTATAACTGAATATTATAAAGCGAAGAAAGACTTTCAAAAAGCTTTGGAAAGTTTTGAAAAATTTACAGAATTAAAACAGAAAATGGTTTCAGAAGAAACCTCTGCCAAGATTATTGAGATCCAAACCAAATATGATCTGGAAAAGCATCAACGCGAGAATAGAATATCTCAACTTAAGAATATCGAGTTACAAGACGCTCTGGATACAATTAAAGACAAAAACGAAATGTTAAAAAAGCAAAGTGAACATTTACAACTGATCAGTAGAATATTACGACATGATATAACTAATAATCTTTCCGTTATTTATAGTGCAATGAGGTTGTATAATAAAGAAAAGAATCCTGATTACATCCAGGAAATTCCCGTTCAGGTAGAGAAAAGCTTTGAACTTATCAAGAAACTTAGTAAGGTCGCATATCTTGTTCGGCAGGAACATTTTAATGAAGATATCAACATTATTAATGCATTAAAGAAAGTTACAAGTACATATCGTAATATCAATATTGAAATCGAAAGTGATAACGAGGTCTTTGTACATGCAGATTTTATGCTGGAATCTGTCTTTGATAATCTTATTTCCAATGCTGTTAAACATGGAAAAGCTGAAAAGATCAAATTTGTGATCAAATCGGAAAATGATGATGTTATAATCGATGTAATTGATTTTGGAAAGGGAATTCCTAACACGTTTAAAGATAAGGTTTTTGATGAAAGTTTCATGTACGGAGCAAGTGGAAATACAGGTTTAGGGCTTTTCATAGTAAAAAAAGCTGTAGAAAATTACGGTGGAAGTGTTAGCCTTCGTGACAATAGTCCGCAAGGAACTATCTTTACCCTTAAATTGAAAAAGGTATAATCAGGCTGGAGTTCAGGCTCAGAATGATTAAATGCATTAGCAGATCTCCATCTTGCGAAGAACTTAAGGTGGGTAATTGCCCACCCTACCTCAATTATTCTCGTTCCTAAAACTAACCCCGCCAGATCACGATTTTATGTGCAGGCTGTTTTGGGAACGCAAATTTGAAGCAAAGAGAATTCGCTCAATCAAAGATTTTCTTTACAACTAAACTCCCCTTAAATCTCTTTTCATGAGTTCTGCATAATAGAGTGTTTTTGTGAGAAAAGAATAAAAGTGTGTCTTTGCGAGTTTGCTTCTCGCTGTTGCTTACGAAGCAATCTCTATAAATAGTAATCAATTAGCAATATAGATT
>QMNP01000254.1 GCA_003647825.1 Candidatus Cloacimonadota bacterium | reverse complement strand
TTGAAAGTAAAAGAAGGCTTAATTGCCAGATATAAACTGCTTGCTCAAATTACTCTGGGTATTCTGGTAGCCAGTGCTCTTTATTTTGGCAGCGCAGACAAAGGAGCCATTGCTCATATAAGTTTACCATTCTTAAAAAATACTTTTTTATTTTTGGGAATTTTTTTCATACCTTTCGGTGTTTTCATGATCACAGCTACCTCTAATGCTGTAAACCTGACTGATGGTTTGGATGGTTTGGCCAGCGGCACGGTAGCGATGGCAGCTTTTGCCTTGGGAATAATGGCTTATATTAAAGGAAATTACAATATTGCCGCTTATATGAATCTGGAATTCCTGCCCAATGCCGGTGAATTAACTGTCTTTATATCTGCACTTATTGGAACGTTGATGGGATTTATGTGGTATAATGTTAAACCTGCCCAGATCATAATGGGCGATACTGGTTCACTTTCCTTAGGTGGAATTTTAGCTGTGCTTTCCATGCTGCTGAGAGAAGAGCTTTTCTTTGCGATCGCAGGTGGTATTTTTGTAATGGAAGCGCTGTCTTCAATTATACAAAGATATTATTTTAAATATACACGCATTAAATTTGGAAAGGGACGAAGAATTTTCCGCTGTGCTCCTCTTCATCATCATTATGAACTTAAAGGCATACCCGAAAGTAAAATTGTTATAAGATTTTGGATCGTCGCAGCACTACTTGCTGCTATTGCACTTGCAACCCTTAAGTTACGTTAATTATGATTGATGTAACAAAGACCAAATTCTCGATTTTAGGCTCTGCCAGAAGCGGTATTGCAGCTGCTTACAAAATAAAGGAAATGGGCGGCTCTGCCTTTATCAGTGACTACAAGCCCGAATCCGAGATCACAAATGCTGCAAAACTTAAGCTGGATTTTGAATGCGAATTTGGCCGACACACTAAAAGGATCTTAGATTGCAATATTCTTATTGTTAGCCCTGGTATTCCATCTAATCTGCCAATATTAGAACAAGCTAAGCAAAGTGGTATAGAGATAATTGGTGAAATAGAATTTGCTTATCGTATTAAAGCTTCTGACAGCAAAATAATAGCGATAACCGGATCAAACGGCAAAAGCACTACAGTCAGCTTGATACATCACATTTTAAGAATTGCCGGTTATAACTCTGTGTTGGGTGGCAACATAGGAGTAGCAGCCACAAGTTTCCCACTTCAAAATCTCGGAATTGATTTTATTGTGTTGGAGCTGAGCAGTTTCCAATTGGAATTGATCAAACATTTCCGGGCCGATGTAGCAGCGATCCTCAATATTACTCCCGATCATCTAAACCGCTATGCTGGCATGAATGACTATGCCGATGCAAAATTTAATATTTTTTTAAATCAGAAAGCAGATGATCTTGCTATTCTTAATGCCGATGATGAGTTCACAAATAATTACGAATACAAAGTCAATTCACAACTCAAGCATTTTTCTTTGAAACAAAAAACAGATATCTTTTTGGATGCAAATAATATAATCATTGATGATCAAAAGATTTCCATAAAAAATACTACTTTAAAAGGACCCCATAATTCTGCCAATATCATGGCTGCGATTCTGGCCTTATCTCCTTTTCAAATTCCACAGGAAACATTTGAAAAAGCACTCAATACATTCCAACCTCTGGCCCATCGTCTTGAGTTTATTGCAAAAATTAATGGTGTCGCTTATTACAATGACTCAAAAGCTACTAATACTGATTCAGTGAAATACGCTCTGCAGTCATTTGAGAAACCCATCAGGATCATTATGGGTGGTGCTGGCAAGGGTGAAGATTATTCTGTTCTAAATAAATATCTTAAGAAACATGCAAAAAAAATCTATCTGATTGGAGACACAAGATTTGAGATGGAAAAAGCATTTGCTGATATTATACCCCTGGAGCTGTTCGAAAATTACCAGTCCATGATAGAAAAAATTCATTCTGAAGCTGAAGCTGGTGAATCGGTTGTATTATGCCCTGCCTGTACTAGTTATGATATGTTCAAAAACTTTGAGGAACGCGGGAATTACTTTAAAAAACTGGTGATGGAGCTTTCCAGGTGAAATCAAAAACATATATCGCTAATTATGATCATTACATTTTAGTTATATATTTTGTTTTGATGATCATTGGGCTTTATATGCAGTTAAATATAAGCTCTGTCCGCACCAGTATGTCTTTTTTTTATAAGCAGTTCATCTGGTTTTTCCTTTCAATTGGCTCTGTGTGGTTTGCCTTTAAAAAAGTAGATCTTGAAAAACTTCGTAATGTCTCTTTCTATCTCATCATTTTTACGATAATTTTGCTGATAGCTGTATTGATCTTTGGTAAAAGCGTGAAAGGTGCAGTTAGAAGTTTACATATTTGGAAGTTAAATGTACAACCCAGTCTTTTAGCCAGGATCACATTAATTCTTTATTTTGCTCATATCCTCGATAAAAAACAACGGTTTATTCCCTTATCTAAACCGCGTGATTTCCCGAAGTATTTCAATTCCTTAATAGTTATGACAACTATCATGTTTGGATTGATCTTGTTGGAACGCCATTTCAGCCCGCTTGTTATCTCTGGAATTACTCTTCTTTCCCTGCTGTATCTGGCGCGCATAAAAATGTCCACGATTATTGTAATGATAGCGATCTTGATGCTTTTTGGCAGTCTGGTAATTAAACTCGGTCCGAAATATCGCGGTGAACGGATGCAGATCTATCGGGAGTACTCTTTATTCCATAAAAACAAAAACGACGAGAAATACACCGGAACAAATGATTATCAGGTTAAAGAAAGTCTGATATCTCTTGCCAGCGGAAAATTATTTGGAACTACACCAGCACGTGGAACTGGTAAACATTACTTTCTGCCCGAAGCTAAAACAGATTATATCTTTGCTATAATCGGAGAAGAGTATGGTTTTGTCGGTTCATTATTTATGATGGCATTGTTTATATTACTTTTTTTTAGAGCTATAATCAGCAGCTTAAAGAGGGATAGTCTCTATCTTCAGTTACTTGGAATAGGATTAGGAATGAACATCTTCTTTAATGCAATGGTTAACATTGGAGTTGCCATGGCAATTATTCCGTCAACGGGGGTTACATTGCCCTTCATAAGCTATGGCGGCACATCACTTCTGGTAAATTCCTTTACTATTGGATTGCTGTTGAACATAAGCGCAAAAAGGCAAAGGATTGGTTAATTTGGATAAAAGAAAATTCGTCGTTGCTGCAGGAGGAACCGGAGGACATATAATTCCTGCATTGTCTATTTGCAAGGAGTTAGCAGCCCGGGGTGCTGATATTTTGTTTGTGGGAAATCGCAATAGTATGGAAGAAAAGCTTGTTAAAGAAGCAGGAATTGAATTCCGTTCGATCAATAGTCAGAAATTCTATCGTTCCTTTACGTTCAAGCATCTATTATTCCCTTTTCGTCTATTCAAAAGTATTTCAGATTCCAGAAAAATCATCTCTGAATTCAAACCAGACGCATTTATTGGAACAGGAGGATTCGTAAGCGGTCCAGTTGGCTATGCGGCACATTTAAAGAAGATACCGATTTT
>QMNP01000253.1 GCA_003647825.1 Candidatus Cloacimonadota bacterium | reverse complement strand
GTTCCTTCCGGAACTGCAATATCGATACCGTTATGAGGCCGTTTGGGAACACCGTTCAAAATTCTCTGATTACCAAATGAGCTGGAGATCCTACCATTTTCTATAGGTCTAATAAATCTATCGAAATAGTGGAATTGATTATTATTGATCGATTTTCGAGCGATTTTGAGTAATTCAGATTCGTCATCAATTCTTTTTGTTAACTTTGCATCGGTTGGCTGCTTTACATATTTTTTCTGGATTTTATTAATCTTCTGGATGTAGTATTCCCGAGGAGTTAAGGTTATGGTTAAATTATGCATTTCACCATTTTTTTCGCATAAAGTAATTATATGTCTTAATTTCTCATCACGATCGAATCCCATGATGAATTGGTGATTAAAAATATTTACTTTCTCATAATTCCAGAATACCTGTTCCACATCTTCAGAAAGTTCTCCGATCAGAAAACCACCTTGAACAGCTTCACCTTTTAGGGTTAATATATCGGTTGCAGATAAAGAAATAGAAAGCAGAAATAGGATTAATATAAGTGCGTTACGAAGACTAACTTCGTAACGAGAATCGAGACCTCGACCGGACAAGCAAACTTCATAATGAGAATCTTGACTTCGTTCTGACAGGGAAACTTCGTAACGAGAATCCCGAGAACGAACTTTGTAACTATAGCTGTGAGTGGGCAGATAATTTCCGTAGCTGAAAGATATAAATAACCTTGTTCCCAAGTTTGATAATCTTGTTCCCAAGTTTGAAAATCTTGTTCCCAAGTTTGTCTTGGGAACACCAGAGCTTTTAAATCTTTTCAAAAGCATCACTTTTGATCCAGCCACCAAGTCCATTACTCAGCTTAATCAAACTCCAGTCATTTTCCTGACGTTCTATCTCGAAGATCATTCCTTCATGAATTGTAAAGACTCGTGTATATTCAGAGCTGGGACCGCTGTATCCAATAGCAGTAGGGAAGATGAGAACGGCTTCTTTATTGTGATGATATCCCTGCCATTTCATCAGGCTAAGAATTGAAAATACAACTAAGAAGAAAACGATAAAAGTTGTAATAAAGATAGGAATAGTTTTTTCACGACCGCGATAGCGAATTATCATGATTACAATCATTCCAACCAAAGCGATCCAGAAAATCAACATTAATATGGCCAGCAGGTTAATAGAGAGAGAATCGAAAGTTCTCTGCCAGATACTGCGGATCACATTTTCACTCTCGGTATTCTGTTTATCTTTGGTAAAAGTGAGAGCGTAATTAAGATTTCTGCGTGCTGCTTCATGGTTGGATTGTATCTTCAAAGCTTTCTTATAATATAGAATAGACGTTCCAATATCCGATAAACGGAAATAGCAATTTCCTATATTGTAATAAAGATCAGCATTAATCAAATTCTCATTTTCCAAACTTTTGAAAAGCTCCAGAGCTGCCAGAAAATCTTTATTCTCAAAATAGCCAATAGCATCATTGAAGATCTTCTGATTTATATCTTCTGCCAGTAATAGAAAACTGAACAATATAATTAACAAACTAAATATATATTTTTTCATTCTGTCCTCATCAAAACTTCATTCTGACCAGATCACTGACGATTTCTTTCATTAATTTGAAGTCATCCCTAATGTTTTCCTTGGAAAATCCACCCGGCATAAAACGAGCTTGATTACATTTCTCAAACATCTCTTTAATTCGGATTTTCATCTCGTCAGAAATATCTTTGGCTGCGATCTCTGCATTTATCTGATCGGTTGTACTGCCGCGGTTAATACGAAGCTTATCTGCCAGATAACTGCTAAGGCCGGTTTGGGCAGAAGCATAAAATCCGACATCTGCTTTTTCTGCCATTTCAGTAGCCTGTTTCATGTATCTTTTCAAAATCTTGGCAGCTTGTTTTTGTCTCTGATAATCTATGTTGCCAATTAGTTTCTCTTGTTCTTTTGTATAAAAAACTGCAAAAGGAATTGTAATTAATATTCCAAAGAATATGATCCAGTATAACATAGAATCAAAATAAATTTTGAAATGCTGCAGATCATCAGAGCGAATAATGAACCCAATATCACGACCTTCCTGTGTAACTGAAGATTGAGCCGTACTGCTGGCAATAAAACTGCCTTCACCTTCAGCTACAGATATCTTAAATTGCTTGGATCGTTTGGTTACATATTTCTGCTGCTGTACATCAAAATAGCTGAACTCAATGGCTGGAATATCAAAAGTTCCCTTTTCCTGGGCGATGACAAGATACTTTATGGTTTTGCTGCCAGAGATCATATCTTTGTTAATGTTAGTTGTAATTTCCGGTTCAAGGAAACGCAGGTGTTTGATTTCAGGTAACTTTGGAATATCGAACTGTTTCAAATTACCTTTACCAGATAGTTTTAAAGTATAGGTAAATGAATCTCCTACTTTCAGCTGCGATTCACTTATCTGGCTGCTTACATTAAAGTTTCCTACAGCGTTTATAAAACCAGAAGGTTTTCCAGTTTCAGGAAGTTCTTTTACTTTTATTTTTTCGGATTTACTCTTTATCGAATAACGTTTGGTAGAACCGAAATCAAAGAAACTATTTGATTGCGTTCTTATATCAACAAGTAGCTCCAGGGCAGGAATTTCCAAAGTTCCAGTTTGAGTAGGGAAAAGAGCGATGGAACGCATGAGCATAGTATTATAAACTATACCATCCAGGTTTTTGCGCGAGAAACTTATCTGAGTTGGAGTGAAAACATCTTCCTTCCAAAATCCGGTAAAGGCCGGATCATTTCCAAAAGAAAGATTAGATATATCGTACCGGGTATAAAGGGTATATTCAACCAGAATGGGCTCATCTTTGTAAGGTGATTTATTAGAAATTTTAGTTCGTACGAATAGGTTATCTTCCAGGTTGCTGGATGTGGTAGTAGAATTTCGGTTATTCCTAAGCCTGCTTGATGTAGGCGGTGCCGGTTCTGTACTGCCTTGTACAACTTTAATGTTAATTGGATCTGTCGTGTAGGTCTGTTTACCAAATTTAACAGAAATGGGTGGAATAAGGAAATTACCTGTTTTCTTTGGAATCAATGTGTAAATGTATTTCTGTTTAACTTCAGAAGTCATTTTTCCATTGATCAAGGAGTAGGAAGAAGAAGATGACGTGCTTGGCCCGTTTACACGGAATCCCTTGATGTCAGGAAGTTGAGGTGTACGCACATTATTAGCTTTTTCACCGGAAATTTCTAAAGTTAGAGTTAGCTGATCACTTGTACCGATCTTGGTTTGATCGACATAAGCATCAACTTCCAGTTCATTAGAAAATAAAAAGTTAAATGCTAAAAGTAAACTAAATATAATTACAATTTTCTTCATTTTTTATTTACCGATATTTTCTGCTAATTAACCACGAAGGGACTCGTGGTTTACAATAATTAATTTCTGCTTATTTTTAAAACCAAAATCTTCGGAAGGTCTGGGACCGTTCTGAAGGTTTTGTAAATTTTCCATCTTCAATAACTCAATTTTCAATTTTACACTTATTCAACCATTCAGAAGGTCTTCGACCATTCAGAAGGTTTTAACTTAATTTTTTCTTCTCGTT
>QMNP01000252.1 GCA_003647825.1 Candidatus Cloacimonadota bacterium | reverse complement strand
CATGAAAAGAAAAAGGAGTATCGCTAAAATATACTTCCATTCCTGGACTTTGTGATGGAATCAAGCACCACTGCCCATCTGGTAAAAGTTGTAAATTAACACTTTCAGGATGCCACATTGCCTTTCCGTAATCATTAGAACTTGCCTTTGGATGGTCTTTATTCCATCCTCCGGGATACATCCAAGCAGGGTTATATGGACGATAAAATATAGGACCAATATCTTCCCATGTTTTAAAATCTTTTGAAACAACGGCTCCTACAGCAGGACAACCATCCTTATGCTGTGAAGTAAATGCCATTAAATAAAGGTCATCAACTTTTACTATATGCGGATCACGCATATGTCGAACATTTCCGCTACTATTTTTAAGTTGCCAGTCAAACCCACTCATTGGAATGATAGGATTATCTTCATCTTTTTCCCACACTTCCAGTAATTCATCAGTTGATGTAGCATGGCAGAGGCACTGTGCACACTCGTGATTTAATCCTGTATAAAACATATGCCAGACTCCATCGTGTTGATATACATGAGGAGCCCAAACATGAGACTTTTCATAATCATTTGAAGTATCTGCTGAAATAACCTGATCTCGAGTGAACCAAGAGTCAAAATCTTTTGTTATCGCATGCCCTAGCCAAGCTTCATGCCCTCTCCATAAACATGATGATTTTGGGACTCTAGGAATGTAAAAACAATGATACCATTCTCCAGACTTTATAAGACTAAAATCCGCTAATCCATAATTTCTTGCTGCATAGCCCTTAGCTAAACAATCCTCTTCGCCAGAATTAAAAGGACTAAAATCAATAGAAGCTTTAACCCACTTATTTCTTAAATCACTCATATCAAGATCTAGAACTTGTTTTAAGTTATGTTCTTGTATTTTTTTTAATTCATCGTTATTTAACATAATATATATCCTTTATATTTATGTCACCTTCTACAATATCGACAAAAGGTTTTCCTTCTTTAATGCCAGCAGTTCCGTATCCTGTGGCAGTAGATATAAATGATGTGAAATCGCCTTTTATCTGCGGTTCAATGTGTAGTGTTTTATCAACGGCATCGTATCGAATGCCTGTAATTCCTTGAATTAAAGAATATGAAGACATAGCTCTTGCATACCAATATCCGCATTCGTATTCGTTGTATGGATTTCTGTTTTTGCCGTTAAAGCGTTTTCTGCAGCTTCTGACAATGTCCAATGCTTCTTTTACTTTTCCAAAACTCAATAAATGGCTGGCGACTTGATATTCTATACCAGTCCATACTTCAGTTGAATATTGAAAAGGTAATGAGATACTTTTTTCTTTTGGCCATGAACATAACAATAAACCGCCATCTTCATTTAACGCAAAACCTGCCCGATTAAATCCTTCGTTGTCAAACAAATCTTTTTTGTAATTATATTTATAAACAGATATTAAATGTGATTTTATTTTATCAGAATCACAAATGTCTTCCATTCCTGCGATTTTCGCAAGCCATGCCCCTATAATACCATCTGAAAGACAGCCTTCACCGTATTGATATTTAGGACCTTCTTTTTTCAATAATTCACTTGCTTCCGGTGAATAAGCGGCAAGCAGGCTATCAGCTTTTAATGGGTCTCCTGCTCTTAAACCTTTCCATATAATTTTTTGAATAAAAAACTCTCCGTTAAAAAGTTCTTTTTCTAAATATTCTTTTCCCAAATTATATATTTTTTGGTAGCGGGAAATATCTTCGCCTAAACTTTCTCCCATTAAAATAATTGCTTTCAATGCCGCCAAATAATAAGAGGAAGCAAAGCCGTTTTGACCCCAAAATTCAATGTCGTAAGTATTATGCTGCGGTTCCGGAGTGTAACCTGTTTCGTCCGGATCCCATCGTTTTATTGAAAAGTCCATACATTTTTTTATGGAGGGATAATGTTTTTTCATCCACTTTGTATCGCCATTAATTCGCCAGTCTCTGTAGAATCTTACAATTGTTCCACATTGTCCATCAATTGCAACATCTTGACTTTTCCCCCAACTCTGTGGGTCATTGTTACTTATTTGAACTGTTGGAATTGGCGTTCTGAATGTTTGCCAGCCGTCTATACACAAACTTTCTTTAAATTCAATATCACGCATTCCTTTTTCTAAATTAGGAAATAGTTTAGGAATCGATTGAGCATAAGCCCAAACATGTGTGCATGAACCAGCACAACTTCCCTTGTTCTCTAAAGTTCCTTCCCAGCCCCATAACCGACCATCATATTGCCTTAATATTGTTGGAGATTTAAGAATGGACAAATTAGCTGCCACAGCTTCTGTAATCTCTTCTGGCAAAGTAGAAGAGTAGAAGGTCTTCGTAAATTGCTCTGTTTTTTCTTTCAGCGATTTGTAATTATCAAACCAATAAGAACTCACTTCATCAATTCCTGAAAAACGATTTGAATACCACGGACGATAATTTTCTTCTTTTATAGAAGACGGTGCATCTAATTTTGCATATTGTGTTGGTGCTCCTGTTCTTATTTTACTGAATGGAACGAACCATGAAATCATAAAACGAATAGTTTTTTCTTCGCCGGGTTTCAGCTTAAACGGGACGGAGATACTTGCTCCCGGGCTTGGTGGATTTGTAATTATTTCACTGTTATCGATGAGTTTTCCTGATGAGATATTTTTCCATAAAATAGTTGAAACATCACTTCCTTTCCCTCTGAACCAAGCAATATCAACCGCATTTTCATCGGCATCCGTTGAAACATTGAAATACCCTTCATCCTCTGGATTTTCATCAGAACCTTTATTAAACATGGTAAACCCGTTTTTAGAACGACGGATACCTTGATTTGATAAATTACCAGTTTCTTTTTGTCCGAATTTTGCCAACCTTGAACCAAAAAGTCGTGGAACATTTATTGAAATAATTCCTTCTTTTTCGGTATCACTGTCATTTTTTACTGTATATTCCATAGCGATAACTGGAAGACCAGAGTTGTCTTCGTCATTTGGAATAAACGGACTCCAACCAGAAACCTCTACACTAACAGGCATTCTGTCATCAGATAATGCAACTTTCCCAAATGGAAATTGTGAACTAA
The DNA here is from genome assembly GCA_003647825.1 of Candidatus Cloacimonadota bacterium. Lineage (GTDB taxonomy): Bacteria > Cloacimonadota > Cloacimonadia > Cloacimonadales > TCS61 > B137-G9. Next base: position 502 of record QMNP01000252.1, on the reverse strand, counting down.
ACGAGGAGTTTTTAAAGCGAGGTAATCCATATAATTTATGACCACTTCCTCTTGAATAGTTAAAATCCAAACGCATAGATTCATGTGAAACGAGGCCTTCCATTACAAGAGTCTTACCACCCTTAATATTTATCGCAGAAAAGATTGCTGGATTGTTTTTTACATCAGGCAGATGCTTTAAAGAAAACCCTGTTAAAGCTCCTGTTCCATTTAAACAAATCATACCTGCACCAATACCACCCATTGGGAAATTGACTTGGCTAGCATACTCGCCGCTGTAAGTTTTTTCATTTTTTTGATTAATAACCATCTCCTTTTATTTTGTATTTATAAAATCTAATAACTCTGATTTCATATATTATTATTAACTTTAAAAGTTTTTGGCAAAAACCGTTTTAATCCGCACGGCATATTCTTTTTTATCGTTTTTGCCAAGAATATGGATGGTTATAGATGTTTTATGCAGGTCTATTCCTGCTGCATAATTTGTGGTAAGTTGGTT
>QMNP01000251.1 GCA_003647825.1 Candidatus Cloacimonadota bacterium | reverse complement strand
TAATCCAGTTAGAAAAGATTATGTAGAGAAGCCTGAATTTTGGAAGTATAGTTCAGCAGGATATTATATTAATCATGAGAATGGACCGTTAGAAATTAATGATTTATTTGAGGATTAGTTGGAGCGGAGTTTCGTGGAGAGAACATTCCCAAACAGAGTTTGGGAATGAGAAAAAACAAGAAGTAAATCCCGAACAGTAGATTGCAAATTAGTTTTTGCGTAAGTAACTTGTTCCTAAACTCCGTTTAGGAACACAATTGGGAATCAATTTAGAGGAGATGCAATTGCAGAAGGCAATAACACAATTTGAAAAATATATAACTTCAAAAGGATTATCACTCAACACAAGAACTGCCTACAAAAAAGACTTGCTGCAACTTCGTGAGTTCCTTACAAAATATTTCGAAACAGCAGAAATAAACCTGAATTCAATTTCTAAACTCTATTTGCGCGACTATCTTAGAGAGTTGAGTTTTAAAGGAAGATCTAACAGAACCTTAGCTAGAAAAGCAACAACTATCAAGAATTTCTTCAAATTCTGCGAGCAGGAAAATTTGATCTCAAAAAATCCGGCAGCAAATTTACAAATCCCAAAATTTGAAAAAAAACTCCCCAAACATTTCACCGAAAAAGAGATGGAAGACCTTCTCTCTATACCAGATCTTTCCAGCAAATTCGGAATTCGCAACAAAGCAATCCTCGAGTTAATTTACTCCAGCGGATTAAGGATAAGTGAAGTAGCCATCTGCCGCAAGCAGGATCTTGATCTAACAGAGAAGATCATTAAATTGATGGGAAAAGGAAACAAGCAAAGAATTGTTCCAGTAGGGAAGAAGGCTATTTCTGCATTGAAAAAATATCTGAAAATAAGACCACAATTTGTTACTAAATTCAGTGATCATTCATTGTTCTTATCTAAAAGTGGAAGACCACTCTCGGCCAATGAATTACGTGAAATTTTGGAACGCTATATAATACTGGTTGCGAAAACTAAAGGTTATTCTCCACATTCAATTCGGCATTCATTTGCCACACATCTACTGGAACATGGTGCCGATCTGCGAGCAGTTCAGGAAATGTTGGGACACAGTAATTTAAGTACAACTGAAATCTATACCCATCTTTCCATGAAAGATTTGAAAAAGAGTTACGAGCAAGCTCATCCCAGAAGTAAGAAAAAGGATTGAATTAACCTTGCGGAGGTCGATCAAGCATAAAGATCGAAAACCTTCGCAAGGTTAGTATTTAAGATATTATATTTTTTATTCTACAACTTCTACTTTTTCGATTATTACTTCTTCAACTGGCCAATCCTGCATTCTCATTTTTGGATGAACTTGTGTTTTTACAGCTTTGATTTGATCTACTACATCCATACCCTTTGTTACTTTCCCGAATACACAATAACCCCAGCCTCTGCCTTTATCCTTGTGATCCAGAAATGTGTTATCGTTCACATTAATAAAGAACTGGCTAGTAGCTGAATGTGGTGCATTTGTTCTGGCCATAGCGATAGTGCCGGTTTCATTTGAAAGACCATTATCTGCTTCATTCTGAATTTGTCCATAAGTTGGTGTTTTTTGTGTTGGTGTTTGATCAAAGCCACCACCCTGGATCATAAATCCATTGATAACTCGGTGAAAAACCAAACCGTCAAAAAAACCGTCATTAGCATATTTTACAAAGTTCTCTACAGTGATCGGTGCTTTATCCGGATACAATTCCAATTCAATATCACCTTTGCTGGTCATCATTTTAATTGTTACATTTTCTGCGTTTGCTGTCATAATCACTCCAATTATTAAGATCAGTAATAAAATCCCTTTTTTCATTTTTTTACAAATTCTCCTGTCTGTTTTTTTTATTTATATAGTATAATAATTCAAAAGTTCGATCTTGCCATCAATCATTTTGAGATAAGAGCTATTTTGCACCCAGTCTCCGGCATTGGCATAAATACCATTATCGAATTTTTCTAAGCGTGGTATGTGAGAATGCCCCATTACAACGATGTCGCATTCATTCAACTTCTTTTTGGCAAAGTCAATTAATCCCTGTTCGCGCTTTTTCGATAATTTATGAGGAATCTTCCTTTTTCGGCTGGAACGGCTCATACTTCTACCAATATTAAGTGCAAAATCAGGATGCATACAACCAAAAATTTTCATTACTATTTTATTTCTAACTAAAGAACGGAATAGTTTATAGCGAAAATCATTTTTAGTGTAAAGATCACCATGAGTTACATAAATGGATTTCCCATCAATTACTTCAGAGAAACTATCTTCAAAGAGTTCAATATCCAGATAGTCAGTTAAGAAATCCCTGAACCAGAAATCATGATTTCCAGCAGTGAATACAATCCTACAGCCGCTTTCGCTAATATCGGCAAGTTTTTTAAGAATAGGAAAATATCCCTTTATCATCACAGTATTCCAGGTAAACCAGAGATCAAATACATCTCCATTCAAAACCAGCAGATCGGCATTTCCCACCAGAGAATCCAGAAAGGAAATTACTTTTTCACGGCGTTCCTTATCTTCCTGATTCTCGATAAATTTTAAATGGAAATCTGAAGCGAAATATACTCTCATAAATTAGCCTACTGAGTCATTAGATAATAAATAATATTAGCACCCATTTGCATTGCTTCCTGTCGGATTTCCGGGGGATCATCATGTGCATCACTCCAGCCATCTGTGATATTAGACTCATATAAATACAGCAATTGTAAACGACCGATTTTATCAAAAATTGCAAAAGCTTGAGGTCTTTTATCATCATGTTTATGGGTTTTTGGAATACCATTTGGAAAATCGAAATAACAATGAAAGAGAGGATGACTTGCTGGAAGTTCCACCAGATCTTTTTCAGGAAATATTTTCTTAACTTCTTTTCGAAATGATTTGTCTAAACCATAATCGTCATCAACCAGAAGAAATCCACCTCGATCCAAATATTTGCGTAGATTAGAAGCTTCTTTTTCATTGAAAGAAATATTACCATGACCGGTTGCAAAAATGAAAGGATAATCGAATAGTTTAGATTCAGAAGGTTTCACACTTTCCTCGATCAAAGCAAAATCTGTATCCAGTGTTTCATTAAGAAATTCAGCAATATTAGGAATAATATCCTGGTCGTTATACCAGTCGCCGCCACCATCATAGTGCAGTCGTGCCAAAGCAGACTTTTCATAAGCCGGCAATGTACTGGCCATCAATACAACTATCAATATATATATTATTTTATTCCATTTCATAAATCTGTGTGATTAATTTTAGAAAGCCTATTTTAAGGCAAGGAAAAATTCAATTGTGCTTATGCATACCTGCAAAGGCTTTCGATCTTCTAGCCTGATCGATATACGCAATGTTAATATGCAATTAAGTAAATTCTCAAAAAAACTGGACATATTGGAACTTAACTTTGAGATGGGAAATGAGCAATTGCTAAAATTGCAGAAGAAGGGAGTAGAAATGAGTTTATACAAAACTCTATCAGCAAATAAAGGGTTCTTTTTAATTGCCGGACCTTGTGTTGTGGAAGATGAAGATCTGATGATGAAAGTTGCTCATCGGCTATTACAGGAAAC
>QMNP01000250.1 GCA_003647825.1 Candidatus Cloacimonadota bacterium | reverse complement strand
CTCTCCTATAAATTTTCTGCGTCGCAGTTCTTTTTGATAGCGAAGAATTCCGAATAATATCAACAAGAATGACGGCAGCAGAATATTCAGCCAGCGTACTGCTTTTTTTGCACCGTTGCTGATTTCTTTTAGTGGTTTGTAGATAACTTCGCGAGACCGGATTTCGATAAGTGCTTCTTCGGAAGCCAAAAAATCTACAGCATTCAGCAGAAATTCCATATTTCCGGGAACACTAGCTCCAGCTCCTTCTTTGATGAATTCACTATCACTTACAAACAATACTTTACCATCCGGATTCTCCTGGATCGCTTCAGGATATTCCTGATTATTGGCAAAATAACTGGGGAAGCGTCCGGTGAAAATTCCACCCACATTTTTAGCACCATCCAGGAACATAACTTTTAAGTTTTTGTTCATGTATTGTTCCAATCCGATATCCAGTTGTGGAAAGCTGACGAGTGAACTATTTTTTGATGTTCTCATAAGCGGTTCATAATTAAGTTCATTCGTTTTGGTAGTATCGATTTCAGAAGCAAATATCATCTGCATAATATCAATGTTCTTTACGATCATATTGTCTTTATTCACATCATTGATGATTGGCAGGAAGGGATAATTTACCGGTGTATTCATCCGGAAGAAACCTTGCTGACGCTGGATATTTACCTGACCGCAGTTGGCATCGGTAACCAGGTTCACGCCAATATTTATTCCATAACTTTCCAATAGATCAAATAGATTTGATTTGATGGGATCAGCTTTTTGGTTTTGTATATCGGCAAAGACTCTATCCTGGAAGAATAAAATATTACCGCCTTTCATCAGGAATTGGTCAAGATTGTAGAGTTGTTCAACTGCCAGTGAATCATCAATTCCGGCAAAAATAAGTGCTTCTGTACCGTCTGGGATCTCTTCCATCAGCTTGGTTTCACTTAATTCATAACTTTCAGAGATTGTTTGCTTTAAAGTAGCATAACTGTCATTATTCTGCTGAGGATAACCTGGTATTTGCGGGGGAGCTTCGGCAGTTGTAAAGAAAGCAACTTTCTTTAAACCTGCTGCTGTGATCTTCTTAATTGTTTTTGTGATGTCATATTCCAGACCGCGTGTATTTTGAATGAGCGGGATGGATTCACTTTTTCCCTGATAATGAAAGGCAAGACCCATATATACTTCGCGAACTTCAAATTTATCATTTTCCACAACACGCATCGAGGCAGGAAATATCTGGTTTTTTTGTGCTTCTGCTTTCAGATCTTCTTCATCTGCCGGATCGATAAATTCATAGCGTAATTTACCATGTGAATAAGCTTGATATTCAGAAAGTTTATCTTGAACAGTACGACGGGTATCGGCATATTCACCGGGAAGATTTTTAGAGAAATATGCTTTTACAACCAGCCTGTCTTCCAAACTTCTGACTGCTTCTTTGCTGGATTTAGAAAGAGCAAAAATCTTCCCTTTAGAAAGATCCAGCCTTCCAAATAAAGAAACTGAAACTAGATTGAGGAAAATGATAATTGCTACAAAAATCACTGCACTGATTATTATATTTTTCTTTTGCATCATATCCTCCTATTTCCATTTCCTGATCTCAAGGATCGTAACTGAAAGTTTTAAAAAGAGTACAATTCCACTTATAAAGTAGATCAGGTTTCGGGTGTCGATAACACCACGGGAAATATTGTCGAAATGATATCCTACACTAAGGTATTGGAAGAAACCAGCCATAAAAGGAGGTATAAAGAAGAGCGAATATTGAATGATGAACAAGAAGAATGCAATGAAGAAGCTGATTATAAATGCTATGATCTGATTGTTTGTAATGCTGGAAGTAAAGATGCCGATAGCACTGTATAATCCGCCCATCAAAATTAATCCCAGATAACCACAGAAAATCGCTCCATAATCAATATTGGTTCCTAACGCAATAATCGTTATAAGATGAATTAATGTAAAGAGCAGGCCAATGCCGGTTAATCCCAGGGAAGCCCAGAATTTACCCATAACAATATCAGATTCTTTGAGGGGAAGAGTGGAAAGTAATTCAATAGTACCACTGCTTTTTTCGCGGGAAATAAGGTTCATGGTTACAGCTGGGATAAAGAATAGATAAACAATTGGGATAATCCCAAATAAGCTTCTTAGATCAGCTGTATTATTGAGGAATAATGGACTGGCAAAAAACCATCCGCTCAGCAGTAAAAAGATCACCAGAACAATATATGCTGCCGGAGAATTAAAATAGCTCTTCAATTCTTTATCAGCAATTATAGATGTATAATTCATTATTCTCCTCCTTCGATTGTAAGGTTACGGAAGACAGCTTCCAAACTTACATTCACTCGATGCATTTCTAAAAGTGTCCAGTTTTTGGATTTAATGTATTCATAAATTTCTGGGCGGCGATCTACTGCCGCATCAAATTCCAATTCCACATTTGTGATGTTGTTTTTGACTTCTGAAGTTACAATGGATATGTTCTGCAAAGTATTTACCATTTCAATGATTTCTTCTTGAGTTGCAGAAAGTTCCAAATTTATTTTGGTTCTGTTCTGGAAGCTGGATTTTAGTTCATCGGCAGAACCATCTGCAACTACTTTGCCTTTATTCAAGATCACAATTCTATCACAAACAGCCTGAACTTCCTGCAAAATGTGGCTGCAGAGAATTAGGGTTTTTTCTTTTCCAAGTTCCTTTATCAATTCTCTTATCTCTACAATTTGATTTGGGTCAAGTCCGCTGGTAGGTTCATCCAGAATCAAAATTTTGGGGTCGTGTAAAATGGCCTGAGCTATTCCAACTCTTTGCTTATAACCTTTGGAAAGTGTGTTGATAGGTTTTTGAATAATGCCGTGCAAACCGCATTTATCGCTAACCTCCTTCAACCGTTTCTTAAAATTCTTCACACCGCGAACTTCGGCTGCGAACTTTAAATAATCATGAACGGTCATTTCTGTGTACAATGGATTATGCTCAGGTAAATAGCCGATCATCTTTTTTATCTCGATGGGATTATCCAGAACATTAATTTCCCCTACGGAAATATTTCCTGCTGTTGGACTTAAGAAACAGGTGATCATGCGGATCGTTGTCGTTTTGCCTGCTCCATTTGGCCCGAGAAATCCCAGGATTTCGCCATCGTTGATCTCAAAATTGATATGATCGACTGCGCGCAGAGTGCCATAATCTTTTACTAGATTTTGCAATTGAATCATACATGTTCTCCTTACCTTTTATTATAAATAACGTGATGTTTTTTTAAATGTAACATTTTTTTGTCAAGAATTTTGGCACTCTTTTAAGTCAATTGCTGAAAGCATGTTTTTTTACTTTTTTTTAGCAAAAGATGATTTTGGTCAATAGATTGGAAAGAAAATTGCAATTTCGTTTCGGATATATTTAATAGTGTGAAATAAAAGAAGTAATTGACGTAATTGGTCTATTGCAATTTTTCGCATGTTATAAATTTAAATATTTTATTCTTAATCAAGGAGTTAATTGGGAATGAAAAATAAAAGCAGATTGCTTTTGGGAATTGGCTTATTTATCCTAACAGGGGTTATTATCAGCTGTACAGATTCTCTTGATAAAACAATATCAT
>QMNP01000249.1 GCA_003647825.1 Candidatus Cloacimonadota bacterium | reverse complement strand
GTACCCAGAGAAGCTTTAGGAAAAGTTTCTGGTTGGGGATGGGCCTTTGGATATGTTGGCGGTTTAGTCTCGCTATTATTAATGTTGCCTTTAGTACATAATAAATGGATTTCTCTCACTTTTCCTACTGTTGCAGCTTTTTTTGGTATTTTTGCTATTCCCACTTTTATCTTATTAAAGGAAATTAGAAAACCTTCCAAACGAACCAATTATTTTCGAACTGCTTTTATAAGGATAAAAGAATCTGCTAATAATATCAGAAATTTCAAAGAGCTTATCAAATTTATTATTAGCTATCTTATTTATAATGATGGAATAATTATAGTTATAAGTTTTGCTGCAATCTATGGTGCCACTCGTTTTGATATGAATCAGAAAGAATTGATCAACTATTTTGTAATAGCCAATATTACATCCATAGTTGGAGCTTTTATTTTTGGCTATGTTTTAGATTGGATCGGAGCTAAAAAAACCATCACGATCACACTGTTGATCTGGATTGTTGTAGTGTTCTGGGCATTTAAATGTAGTAGTATCAAAGAGTTTTATTATGTAGGGATGTTAGCAGGAATTGCTATTGGTTCCAGTCAATCGAGTAGTCGTTCAATGCTGGCTCTGCTAACACCCAAAGAAAAAATGGCAGAATTTTTTGGCTTCTACTCAGTAACTGGAAAAATAGCTTCAATTATGGGACCTTTAGTTTATGGTGAGATCTCCAGAATAACCGGTGATCAACGTTGGGCTATTTTATCTGTAATTGGATTCTTCGTTGTTGGAGCTACTTTGCTACAATTTGTTAATGAAAAAAAAGGCAGACAAATTGCCTTGTCCTGGCAGGAAAAGATATAGGCTTTTTTAAAGAAGTACTACAATTCTTCAGCAGAAATTACTGCTGCCCTTATCCTACATGCAATATGCAAGAAAATTCAACAAAAAAGTTTACAAATAGAAAACAGAATAAAATATTTGAAAAAGATTTGATTAAAAGATAAGAAAAATTGATTTGGAGGATGAATGCAACGTACAATGCTTTTATCAAAAATACATCGGGCTAATGTTACACAGCGAGACCTTAATTATGTTGGAAGTATAACAATTGACAGCACTCTTTTAAAAGCAACCGGAATGGTCGCTAATGAAAAGGTGGACATCTATAATATAAGCAATAGCAACAGGTTTTCTACCTACATAATAGAAGGTGAAGCAGGATCAGGCATAATCGGCGTAAATGGTGCCGCCGCAAGGCTTGTGAGTATTGGAGACAAAGTAATTATTGTCAATTATGCCCAGATGGAGGAAGCTGAGATGGCTGCCAATAAACCAACTGTTATCGTGGTTGATGATACAAAAAACCTTGTATTTCATGAGGTTTAATTGAAACCAGTTATAGTTAGATCAATTGCAGAAATGCAGAAGATTTCCAGACAGCAAATTGGAAAAATCGGTTTTGTGCCAACAATGGGATATTTACATGATGGTCACCTTAGCTTGGTAAAAGAAGCTAAAAAAAGATCTGATATTGTTGTTGTAAGTATTTATGTTAATCCAGCACAGTTTGGTCCCAGTGAGGATCTCAGCAACTATCCCCGAGATCTTAATCGAGATGTTGATCTGCTGGCAGATTTACGAGTAAATTATATTTTTTTCCCTTCGAATGAAGAGATGTATCCAGATAATTACAAAACCTGGGTTTCTGTTGAAGACTTAACTGATGTACTTTGCGGTAAATCACGTCCGAATCACTTCAGAGGAGTTACTACAATAGTTACGAAATTAATGAATATAGTAAATCCTGATTTCATGTTTATGGGAGAAAAAGATTTCCAGCAGCTGGCTGTCTTAAAACAAATGGGAAATGACCTGAATTTTCCGACTGAAATAATTGGCTGCCCTTTAATAAGAGAAGAAGACGGACTTGCCATGAGTTCCCGCAATAAATATCTTTCTGAAGAACAACATAAGCAAGCATTAGCATTGAATAAATCATTAATATTAGCACAAAAGTTATTCTCATCTGGAATTGATAATTCTGAAATAATAATTGAGAGAATGCGTAAACTGATAGAACACACTGATGGCAAGATAGATTACATTGAAATTGTAGATCCAGATTCATTACAAAGTATAGATAAATTATTCAAAGGATGTCGCGTACTTCTGGCAGTGTATATAGGTAAAACAAGGTTAATAGATAACATTGAAATAACAGATTAGGGGAATAATGGAACGGGTAGATATTCTGGTTATTGGAGCAGGTGTTGTTGGGCTGGCTGTTGCTAATTCCCTGGCAGATGATTTTGATGATGTTGTTCTAGTTGAAAAAGAAGAAACATTTGGACGGCATACCAGCAGCAGGAACAGCGAAGTTATTCATTCCGGAATTTATTATCCAGAAAATAGTTTGAAAGCAGAACTTTGCGTAGAAGGGGCAGCTTTAATTTATAAATTTGCCGAAGAACATGATGTTCCATATCGCAAATGTGGTAAACTGGTAGTTGCTACATGCGAAGATGAAGTTCCTGCTCTGCTCGATTTAAAACAAAATGGAGAGCAGAATGGTGTTTTGGGTTTAGAATTGATCAGTAGTGAAGAATGTAATCAACTGGAACCCAGAATTAAAAGTATCAAAGCCTTAAAAGTACCATCTACCGGAATAATCGATACCCACAAACTTATGCAGGCAATTGAGAATGAAGCTGAGAAAAGAGGAGCCTTCCTGGTATATGACATGGAAGTCATTTCAATTGATACTTTAGATGAAGGATATCAGGTAAACTTTGCAAATGGTGAATCGTTTGAAGCCAGAATTATAATTAATTGTGCTGGATTGCATTCAGATAAAATTGCTGAAATGGCTGGAATAAACATCAGAAGAAACAAGTTACAGCTTCACTGGTGTAAAGGTGAATACTTCAAAGTCTCAAAAATCAAAGACATAAAACATCTGATCTATCCATTACCAGATCCCAAAGGCATATTTTTAGGGATACATCTCACGATCAATCTATTGGGAGAGATTAGATTTGGCCCAAATGCCTATTACGTTAACGAACTCAATTATAGTATGGATGAATCGTACAAACAGGACTTTTTAGATGCAATCTGTAAATACATCGAATTAGATCCAGATATATTAATTCCTGACGATTGTGGTATAAGACCCAAATTGCAGCCTGCTGGTGGTGAATTTAGAGATTTCTATATTCAGGAAGAATCAGTTCATGGTTTTCCTGATTTTATTAATTGTATTGGCATCGAATCTCCAGGCTTAACAGCATCATTAGCTATAGCAGACAAGATAAAAGATATTGTAGAAAAATTATAAGAAAACGTTTATCTCAGCAAGATTTCAGTATTCGAAAAATCAGAAAACCTTTTTTCCACTTGTGAGTTCGGATTTTGGAGGTGATATGCAGTTCTCTGAAAAATTATTGTATCATATCTGGGATGCACAACATTTACAGAAAAATTTAAAAACAATTTCATCCAGAAGTATAAAAGTGTTATTCCCTGGAAGATGGAATACCGGTTCAGGTCCAGATTTCAAAGATGCAATAATTGAAATTGATGGTATAGTAAAAAGGGGAGATGTAGAGCTGGAAATTGATAGCTT
>QMNP01000248.1 GCA_003647825.1 Candidatus Cloacimonadota bacterium | reverse complement strand
TCTGGTTCCAGAGAGCTACAGGTGCTCCCCCTGGTGGTTCCCAACTTACAAATACATCATTGTAATCCTGTAAAACTGCTGATGGATTGGTGGGAGGATCGAGCTCGGGTAAAGGTACTAATGCTACATCCAAAGTTGTTACAGCCCCTTCTTCGACCAATACATCCTCTGCCAGGTAATCATAATAGTCGTCATGAGATATTGTTAAGCTATATGTTCCAGGCATCATATCAAAAGTATATGTTCCATTAACACCTGAAGTAGTCATGCCGGCAATATCTGCTCCTTCGATTGTAAGACCTGTAGCAGAATCTGTAATAGTACCGGATACAGTTCCCAAAGCTCCTGTTGCCATCGGCGGGAATACTATGTAATCAATCCAGGCACAGTCACTACCGCTGCTAACTGAACCATCTTTGTCGTATTCCCACTTGAATGTGTGTTCACCAGCAGTTACATTATATGTTTCCTGGCTCCAACCAAGGGTTCCACTCCATGAATCCATTTCTGTATTATCTATGTAGAATCTTAAATAATCCCAGTTTCCTTCAGATGATACTTTTTTATAAAAACTCAATTCGCCGTCTGCAAGTACAGTAGTTTCCAGATAAATAGAGGTAACTTGATTATGACTGATCACAGCGGATTTAGCTGAATACAATCCCTCTTGAGCATCAGTCGATATCGTCCAATTACCGTTACCACCAAACTCCCAGTCAAAACTATCAAAACTGTTCGATTCAAAATCTTCCAGGATAAGTCCCACAACAATAGAATAATTTGCCTGGCAAGAATACTCACCAGCTACTGCATCATAAACAAGTTCCAGGGGAGTTCCAATAATCATTCCAGCATCTGCTGTAACCGTGAATAGTGCATTAAGACTTTCACCGGCATCAATTTCACCAATTTCATAACTTGCATTTTCTATAGTTAATCCTTGATTTGAACAGGTTAAGATACCTGTTGCTGTGGGAGATACAGCACTGCCTGAATTTTCAGTTGGAATTGTTAAGACCACAGTTTCTCCAGGATCCAGTCTTCCATTGCCATTTCCCGCAGTATCATTGATTGTAATATTACCAGTAGATAGAGATGGGGCATGCACTTCTATCGAAAAATAACTTTCCCAGGTACTTTGTGCCGAAGCAGACATTACAAAATTGACCATATGCCCATCGGGTGCATTATCAGAAGCAAGGATTTCGAAGGCATCTTCAATAGTTATCATTGTATTTGCAGAAACATCTCCATAATTCTCAGTGCCGTCAATGATAGTAATATATGGATCGGCTGATGTAATTGTCACATCAACATCTGTTGCATCTTCACTACCAACATTGTTAACTGTCATATCAAGATTTATAATTTCATCATAATCCAGCACTCCATTATTGTTTCCTGCTGCGTCATCGATCACATATTCATTGAATACAACATAAGGACCACCTGGAGGGATTACAGGAATTACAGTTTCATAGCGATAGTAGTTTTGCTTGGTAATCACAAGATCTACATCGGTAGGAGGTATTTGAGGATCGATAGTAACAGAAACTGGAGAACCTGTTGCTTCTGCTGTGCCAATGATAACTCCATCTACCGAGAAAGCTATGAAAGCACCAGCATCGGCTGTTACTGTAAAACTAGTTGTACCACTTAATATTACAGGATCATGTGTAACACTAAGGTTTTGAGGTACTTCTGAATATACTGTCATAAAAGCATCACCGTGGTGATGGAACAGGTTATAAGTTACAGCCTTGTCACCTGTATTATAAGGCCAGTTAGATTGCATAAGGAAGTATTTACCAGCTGCATTAGCAAATGCAGGAAGAACGTCTCTGGATTCGGGTGTAGTACCATAATCTGGCATAAACTCCGGCCACATATTATCATACAAGCCCCATACAAATGTGTCATTCACAAATGAATAAGATACTTCTGAAGCTGCAATTAAACCAAGTGCTCCAGAATTTTCTCCGTTATATTTATAGCGATGGAATTTTTCTGCAAAACATTCACCACCAATATTATATTTTCCTGTAAGGCAATTTATGGATAATATAAAAGTAAGATCTGTATTGGTTTGGCTATTGATGTGGCTAGATTGATAAGCTGGTTCACCCCAGCCTGTTTCTGAACCATGATCACGATGCTGAAGCATAAATGCTCCACTATTAATACCATTTACAACATCATTGGCAGAGCCGTTCCAAGTACAGTTTACAGCTCCTGGTGTTGCTGGAATATAACCTAATCCATTGGGCCCAAAATAATTTAGAACCATTGCAGTATTTTGATTTGTTGACCAGGGACCAGTTTGAGGACTACCGCTGTAAACAGCATTAATTCTATTTACTGTTTTACCCAGGGATACTTCCCAGAATCCTGCCACTGCTTCGGAACAGATCTGGAACCAGCGTTCGGTTTGATACCCTAGAGCTGTGATCGGATTTGCATAATATTCCGGATTAGTTGGAGGTGTACGTTCATGATGAAGGAATTTAGTTACCATGGTTTCAAGGTGAGTTTCATTCTGAGCAGTCATTCTTGCTAAGATCACATCCGGCATCATGTTACCACTTACATCAGCATAAATGTTATCAGACGCACAATAGTTATTGTAGATCGGAGAAACAATTGTGTTTCCGGTAGTTCCATAATCACCTAACAAAAGGATTGCTGCAGGTGCAGGATCCCAACCTGTGTTTGGATCCATAATTTCATTGATGTAACCTTCAATAGCACCAGTTGTATTTCCACCAACTTCTGTGGTAGTTTTAACAACCGTGGAAATCCCCTGTCTTGTACGGAAAACTTTTATTGTATCTGCCCAGGCCAGGAAAATTGGATCGTCAGGACAGATGATGAGATATTCAAAACCTTCTCGGGTTCTGCTGGTTGTATTGTAATCGATTACCGGCAGTGAAGCAAAATTGAGAAATGTATCTGCCAGGATCGGATCCCACCAGCGGCTGCGCAGGTTGTCTGCTCCAAAATGACCATTACCGCCAATGAATTTAACTTCTACTTCAAGATCACGATAAACGATTAATTCTTTGGTTACGGGATTGTATTGGAAAGGTGTGATCCCTATCATTACCGCATCTACACCACGGATCATGGTTTTCTCTCCCATGATAACTGGACTGGCTGGGTAGAATTCATTACTATTGTAAATTGTCTTGTTCTTGCTGTATTCTAAAGGACTGTCGTCAGTATCCAGAGGAATGCGGGGAGCTGGCGCTAATTCGATATTAGAAAAAGTTTCTGTTCTCGCTGAAACAATTCGCACTTCAGCTTCGGCTCCTTGTGGCATTGCTAAATAGCGACCATTGCCAGGAAGGTTTGGTGCACCTGCTTCATTTTGCAGATAAGTTTGTGGTAAAAGTACATTCTGTACAGCTTCACCATCAATATTAGCATCTTCCAATGTGAATGTGTCGATAGAGAAATTAAGCCCTACCCCATTGCTTGAGCGCTGGTTTAAACTAAAACCTGCAGCACCCCAGGCATCTTCATAACGAATTGTTTCTGATGAAAACAGAAAACTCGCCAGTAATAACGAAATTAACATTAAACTAATTTTTCTCATAAATCTTCTCCTTTTTTTTCAAT
>QMNP01000247.1 GCA_003647825.1 Candidatus Cloacimonadota bacterium | reverse complement strand
GCTAATAACTTAATATATGGGTAATTATTTTCATAGTAATCTTTATTGGAAAAAGCTTTTTTTAGGTTATCCCATTGATATTTTGCAACACCATCATAGACTATGTCTCCCAAATGCATAACAAATTTTATTTTATCATAAACATATTCATCATTATCTTTTGCATAAATAATCTGTTTTGCTACAAAATTAAATCCACTTAAGTCATCCGAACGAACCATATTCCTAGAATCACCGATCACTACAAAATAGTAATCATTTGCTTTCGTAGAATCTAACTCCGTAAACATTTTATGGATATTATTAAAATTACTATTTTCTATATCTTTACTTTTGTTAAAATCAAATTCAGATAAACCTACAGGTTTAAAATAGGAACATCCCGAAAATAAAAGTAACATCAGTATTAACAAAATTAAATTATTTTTCATTTTATCTCTCCAACTTTTTTATAAACCTTGAAAAAGCTTCTTCCACAACTTCTTCCTGTTTAGCACTTTTAAGGTTAACAATAATACTTAACAACTCTAAAATTGCCAATTGTGAGAATTCTTGAAAGAGGCTCTCTCAGAGTTACAATAAAAAATAAATCCTAAAATCTTAAGATGTGTTGAAGGAGACTCTTTTATGGTTTAAAGTTTTTAAAAGTTATTTTCTTCTAATATTTCTTTCTCAATACTTTTTTCTTCTTGTACTTCTTCGACTTCTTCCTCAACCAACTCTTCTTCAGGTTCTTCTTTGAATAAGATCAGAAATTCACCTTCCAAAAGGTCTTCATCCTCCCAAACAAATTCTCTTTCACAACCCAATGGTGAAATTACCGCAACTTTCGACATCGGTTCCAAGTATTGAATTTTTTGTGCTGTTCCAAGGTGCTTGCTGCTGTGAAATTCACCATTGAAATGAATAACTTTTCGTCTCGGTGGAAGTCGATGATACTTGAGAATAGATTCTGCCATAGTATCATCTTTTATGCATTGAGCCGCATAGATTGTTTCTAAATTCATCTTCATTCCCATTGGCATTTTTTCACTATGTGCCATGTTACTCTTCATGGTTTGCATAAATCTTTTTTTATATTCATCATCAATCACATTATGTTTTTTTGCAACAAATTCTTTCTCTTCCATCGAAAGAGAATCCAGTGCATTCAATCCCTGTTTACTTATCATATTTGCGTATCTTCGTGGAATATTAGCAGCAACAACAACCAGTTCATTCTCTTTAGCAAATTCAATTAGAGGTTTATAATCTGTTTCATAATTTGGCCAGGGACGAGAATTTGCTAAGAATTCTTCTTCCGTGATCTCATTACTTAAATATTTATCCAACACCGGTTGTACATCACGTTCAAACATTTCCATGGAAATGAGAAGGTTTTTGTTCTTAGAATAGTAGATCTTCAACAATTCAAGTTCAAGATCATGCAATATCTTATTATCGTGGAATTCACCAAAAAAAATGATACTGAAATCACTAAGTTTTTCTACCATTCCTTTTAATCCAATCTCTTGGTTGGTTGTTGTATCTATGATCTTATAATCAATATTTTCTGAAAAAAGTAAACTACTGGCAAGTAAAATTGTTAATAATATCGTTTTCATTTTTTCTCCCATTAACTAAATATCATTTCATGATATCTATCTAATTTATTTTTTATCTCATCGAAGTTCATGTGTCGTGATTCCCGCAATAATTCCTTCCCTTCCGAATAAACCAGAAATGTGGGAACAGAAAAAGCCATGAAAAATCCAGCAGCATCTTTGTGATCATCCAACTCTATTAAATTGAAAGTGGCTTCATTATAGGTTTTAGCTAAATCTCTCAATCTGGGTTGCAAAACTTTGCAAACGTTGCAGTCTATGGTTGTTATATATACGAAGGAGAATTTCTCCATTTTAAGTGCTTCAAAATCCATTTTAATTCACATCCTTCTAGAATAATCCTTTAATAATTCCATCATCATCAATATCAATTTTCAAGGCAGATGGTTTTTTGGGAAGCCCCGGCATTCTCATAATATCACCTGTAATTGGAATCAAAAATCCTGCTCCGGAAGCAATAAATATTTCTCGAACCGTAACCAGAAAATCCTTGGGTCTTCCAACCAATTTTGGATTATCGGAAAGTGATTTCTGCGTTTTTGCCATACAGATCGGCAGCTTATCATATCCAAGTTTTTTTATTCTTTTCAAACTCTTTTTGGCTTTTGCAGTAAAAGTGATCTTTTCTGCACCATAAATCTCCCTACAGATCGTTTCAACTTTCTTTTCAACAGTATCGTTCCAGTCGTAAAGTGTATTCATCTGGCATACATCATGCCTTATTATTGAATCCACAAGTTCTGCCAGCTCAATACCGCCATCACTACCCTTGCCCCAATAATCCACAACAGCCACATCAAACCCCATTTCACTTACATATTTTGCTATCAACTGAAGTTCTTCATCGGAATCAGACGCAAATTTATTAATGGCAACAACAGACTTCATGCCAAATTTTTGAATGCTTTCAAGATGCTTACCAAGGTTCTCTAAACCTTTTGCAACTGCTTCAGGATTTGGCATATTAAGTTCTTTTAACTTTACTCCGCCATGATGTTTAAGAGCCCGAACCGTAGCAACTAGAACCACAGCATTTGTGCAGAATTTGCCATAAGGACACACAATATCGAAGAATTTTTCTGCACCCAGATCAAAGCCAAAACCAGCTTCAGTAATTACATAATCTGCCAGTTGAAGTGCTGTTCTGGTAGCCAGGATGCTATTAGCACCCTGGGCAATATTGGCAAAAGGTCCACCGTGTACAAAAGCCGGCGTTCCTTCAATTGTCTGCACCAAATTTGGTTTAAGTGCATCTTTTAATAAAGCAGCAATGGAATTCTCAAAACCAAAATCTCTTACGTGCAGTGGTTCATTATCATAATTATCTGCCACCAGGATATTTCCTATTCTGCTTTTCAGTTCACTATAGCTGTTTGATAAACACAAAATTGCCATAATTTCGGAAGCAGGAGTTATATCGAAACCATCTTCACGGGGAACACCTTGCAGTTTGCCACCTAAACCAATAACTATATTTCTAAGTGAACGATCATTAACATCCATCACTCTGCGCCAGCGAACTGTACGAGGATTCACCCTAAAAGGATTACCATTATAAATGGAATTATCTATAAGTGCTGCCAGATTATTATTTGCTGAAGTAACGGCATGTAGATCACCAGTGAAGTGAAGGTTGATATCTTCCATTGGCAAAACTTGAGAATAACCACCGCCAGCGGCACCACCTTTTATGCCAAAAGTCGGTCCAAGAGAGGGTTCACGGATCGCTACGATCGTTTTCTTGCCGATCTTATTCATGGCCATAGCTAATCCAATAGACGTTGTAGTTTTACCTTCACCAGCTGGTGTAGGTGTGATGGCAGAAACTAGAACAAGTTTACCGGGCATGTTGTCGTAAGTTCTTTTTATTGCGGAGAATTTCAGTTTTGCTTTGAAGTCTCCATAGATCTCAATATCGTCAGCAGAAAGACCGATAGATTCGGCGATTTCTGTGATTTTCTTCATCTTTGCTTTCTGGGCTATTTCTATATCACTTAACATAACTAAATCCTTTT
>QMNP01000246.1 GCA_003647825.1 Candidatus Cloacimonadota bacterium | reverse complement strand
TAATGGAGTAACTGCAACATTAACATCAAATAGCGATTTTGTTACAATTACCGATGATTTTGAAACCTTTGGGAATATTGCTGCAGGCAGTTCTAATTATTGTATTGAAGATTTTGATTTTGCAGTCGATGCCGATGTTTTGGGCGGTATGGAAATTTTATTCGAACTTCTTATTGAAGATAATCTGGGAAACCAATGGCTGGATTATATCACCGTCCAGGTGGAGGGAGCAAATTTATATACTAGTGATTTTAACTTTCCCGGACAACCTAATGGTATCTTAGAACCTGGAGCAACTGGTAATCTGGTGCTAACACTGGGAAATACCGGAACTGTCAGTACGAGTAATATTTATGGTATCCTTTCTACGGAAAATGAATTGATAAATATCAATGATAATGAAGGATATTTCGGTAATATTGCAGCTGGAGCATCTGCTGCAAACTCCACAAATACGTTCAATATTTCTGCTTCAAGCCAGGTTATTTCCGGATCTCAAATCAATATGGATCTGCAGCTTTATAATGCCGACGGTTACGATGATACAATTGCTATTGTTGTAGAGATCGGCAATGTAGATTCAACTGATCCTCTCGGTCCGGATGCTTATGGTTATTATTGCTTTGACGACAGCGACGCAACTTATTCCAGTTCCCCAGTTTATGACTGGATCGAAATAAATTCCATCGGAACTGCTCTGCCACTGAATGATAACGGACAAACCGGAGATATTGCAGATATTAATGATCTTCCTTTTATCTTTCAATTTTACGGTGTAATTTACAACAGCATGACCGTATGTTCAAATGGCTGGATAGCTCCCGGAAATACCGACAACACATCATTCATGAACTGGCAGATTCCCGGGCCACAGGGTCCGCAGCCCATGATCGCCGCTTTCTGGGATGATCTGAAAACAGGCATGGTGTATTATTATTACGACTCTGCTCAGCATTTGTTTATCATCGAATGGGATAATATGCAGAATCAGCACGTTCCGGCTGAAGAGACATTCCAGATAATTATTTACGACACAGGTTTTTATCCTACTGCTTCTGGTGATAATGAAATAAAGATTCAATATCAAGTTTTCAATAATGTGGATACTGGCAATTATCCTTCCAACCATGGTCAGTATTGCACAGTTGGTATTGAAGATGAATCGGCAACAAGAGGTTTGGAATACACCTATAACAATAACTATCCCAGTGCTGCAGCTGTTTTAGGAAATCAATCTGCCGTCAAATTCACTACTATGGGTGGTGGCACTCAGGAACCGCCGGAAATGGTATTGAGTCAAACCAGTTTTGATTTTATAGTTCAGCCAGGCAGCAGTGATATGCAAACATTAGATATTTCCAACAATGGAGAAGCCAATCTGGTTTACTCTTTCTCCAAGAATTATCAGTTAAATTTAGAACAGATCCAAAGGAATAATGGTGGACCCGATAATTATGGTTACATGTGGTACGACAGTGATGAAACCTATGGACCTGTATATAATTGGCGGGATATTTCATCTTTGGGTACTGTTGTAACGTTTACTCACAATGACCAAGGTACTAACTTGATGCCAATTGGTTTTGATTTTAATTTTTACGGAGTTGATTATTCTGATTTCAGGATCAATCCAAATGGCTGGATCGGTTTCGGTGATGATAATACTGAATGGACTAATACTTCCCTTCCTGATTTTGCTGCACCTAGTCCTGCAATTATGGCTTTTTGGGATGATCTTAATCCTCTGGAAGGTGGAAATGTCTATTATTACAGCACCTCCGACAGCCTCGTTGTATGGTTTGATGATGTGATTCATTATGTTGGAAATAATAATGGAACTTATGATTTCCAAATGATCATTTATCCAACTGGAGAGATGCTCTTCCAATACAGGGAAGTCTCTGGAGATATTGATACGGCAACAATTGGTATTCAAAACGAAACAGCAGACGATGCCTTGCAGATTTGCTACAATACTGCTTATGTACAGGATGAGCTTGCAATTAAGATAATTAAAACAGATGATTGGCTGGATG
Organism: Candidatus Cloacimonadota bacterium; assembly: GCA_003647825.1. GTDB lineage: Bacteria > Cloacimonadota > Cloacimonadia > Cloacimonadales > TCS61 > B137-G9. Next base: position 1,591 of record QMNP01000246.1, on the reverse strand, counting down.
TACAACCTGCAACCGGTTTGGTAGCAAATGGTGAAACTGATATTATAACTCTTTCTGCCAGTGCCGAAGATATGGAAAGCGGAAATTACATTTGCAATCTTATCCTTACCACAAATGATCCCAATGCCGGTTCAACAATAATCCCGGTAAATTTGATAATATCCAGTTCTTACCCGCAGATCAGCCTTTCAGAAACCAGTTTAGATTTTGGCATGGTAGCAGTAGGAGAAAGTTTAACTGATACTTTAATTGTCTCAAATCTGGGAAATGAAATCCTGTATATTTCTGATATTCAGATCTCTCTACCGGAATTTACTGTCAGTTCAACCAGCATCAGTATTGATCCTGATGAATCAACCGAGTTGTATATTACCTTCACTCCAACATTAGTCACTAGCAGTTTAGCTTCTATGACAATTTACAGTAACGATCCTTTAAATCCTGAAGTTGAGGTTGAATTGATCGGAAATTATCAATTTCCCATAATTGAACTTTCCGAATATACTCTAGATTTTGGAACTCTTTCCTATGGAGAAGAAATTACAGATACTCTTAGCATCTATAACTTGGGAAATGATATCCTGCAAGTTTCAAATATCGAAACAACTCTACCGGAATTTTCTATCAGTATGACGAATTTTAGCGTTGAACCGAATAGTTCGGAAGAATTGTACATTACATTTTCTCCAACGAGCGCAGGAAGTTACGAAGATATCCTGACGATCTTCTGCAATGATCCTGAAAATCCGGAAATTGAAGTTGCACTTTCTGGAAGTTATCAGTACCCTGAGATTGATCTTTCCACAACAAGTATAGATTTTGGTACTGTTATTCTAAATAGTGATGTTGTTGATACCCTTATTATTGCGAATACAGGTAATGATATCTTAAATGTAACAGATATTACCAATTCTCTATCGGTATTTACAATAAACACAACAAATTTCAGTGTGCTTCCGGATGAGTTTTTAGAAGTTTATGTAACGTTTTCACCTACAGAAAATATTAGTTATGAAGATGAACTTATTATTCACAGCAACGACCCGCTAACACCGGTTGTTACTGCCGATCTGGCAGGTAATTCATTGTATCCGATTTGCAATACTGAACCAACTAACTTTTATTTTGGGGAAGTGAACATTGGTGAATCTGTTACAGACACCCTATTTATTCAAAACACCGGAAGTGCTTACTTGATCGTTACCGATATTTACAATGAGTTGGATGTATATACTCTAAGTTCAAACTCGGCACTTATTCCACCTCAAACTACAGAAGAGATTTTGGTTACTTTCTCTCCCTTAGAAGAAATTGAATATGCTGATTCTATCTGGATTGAGGCTGAGACACCCTTTCAATCACTATTTCTGGTAACTGTGCTGGGCATGGGTAACGAACCTGTGAATGCAAACAATATCCTACCTCTTGTTACGGAAGTATATCAGAATTACCCCAATCCGTTCAACCCGACTACAACTATAAAATATGCGATTTCAGAACCTGCAGATGTTACAATAGTTATTTACAACATTAAGGGCGAAAAAGTGAAAACTCTGGTTCGGGAAAGAAAAGAACCAAGTTATTATCAGAC
>QMNP01000245.1 GCA_003647825.1 Candidatus Cloacimonadota bacterium | reverse complement strand
TGATGAGATCTTCACAACTTTCCTCAGCCGCCGGTCTCTGCAGGCTGGTATCGATCCCGAAAATGATGACTATCCCGGCATTGAAGTTGATGGAATTTTTCTGAAAGAATTCGTGATCATTCCGGAAACTGAAAACCAACCTGGGATTGAACCTGGCGATACAATTTACGGACTTTTGGGAGTTCTAGCTCACAATTTCGGTCATCAAATGGGACTTCCCACTTTATTTGATAATGATGATAGCAACGGTGTTTCCTACGGAATTGGTGGGTTTGGAGTTATGGGTACCGGCGTATGGATTGCCAATAGCATTGTCCCCCCATTGCCTTGTGCCTGGTCTCGCTACTACCTGGGGTGGGAAGATGACAACATAGTTGAACTTAATGTCTCTGCTGAAAATCTAGAATTGACCTTTCCCACTGCAGACGATGATCTAACACCAAAATTGTATAAATTAAATATTACAGAAGATGAGTACTTCCTAATTGAAAATCGACAGCAAAATCCGGATGGCAGCACCCAGATTTGGAGTGAACTCGATAGCCTGGGAAATGTTATCGCCCTGGATCCTGCCGCTTCCTTCACATTCCCTTTGGTTGCAGATCAAAAATATTATCCATACCCCAATGAAGATAAACCTAAATTTGATTACATGGTAAATAGTTTTTCTGGAAGTGAATGGGATTTTTATTTACCGGGTTTAGGTGGATATACAAACGGTGTATTCGATGGATCGGGTATTTTGATCTGGCATATCGATGAAAATGTGATCAATGCTAATTTTAATCCTGAATTTGAAAATAACACAGTTAATGCTGATGCGCTTCATAAAGGAATAGACTTGGAAGAGGCAAGTGGAATTCAATATCTTGATTCCAACTTCTACGGCTATGATAGTTTTTTTGGATCTGGATATGACAGCTATAGATCTGATAATAATGATTATTTTGGGAAAAGAGTATATCAGAATCTTTTCCGAGCACCTACTGCCGAAAGCTATTATGGCGGAATTCCATTGGAAATTAAAAATATTGGTGAATCTGGTACGATCATGTCTTTTACTGTAGAATATGAATGGGCTTTGAATGCTTCTTTCATTGGAGAAAACATTTATCCGGCATCTATAATAAATTATTACGAAAATAATGAGAACGAAGTAATGTTCTATCCAATGCCAGATGGACATCTGTATCTTTGGGAAGCCGATACATTAGTAGTAACTTTTCCAAGAAATATCGGCCTAATTCCACAACTTTACGCATATGATCCGTATACACAGAATTTATTAATACCTTCTGAAACTGATGCTGTAAATATTTGCCGGCTTTATACATTCAATGAAATTGAGGAAACGTATCCAATATTTATTGATAAACGATGGGCTGCTTCTCCTGTAATAAATACAGACAATGTAAATCAAAATAGGGCAATATTGCCTTTTATAAATGTTAATAATGAATTTGGAATCATAGTAACTTTAGATTCTGATTATAATATTTTAATCGAGCATGAATCAGATTATAAAATTGCTTCAAATTTGATGCTTAAAGAAAACATTGTTTATTTTCTTGATGAGGACTGGCATCTTATTACAATGAATTTAGCTGATCTTAATGAAGAATCTGTTCAGTTGTCAATCATGGGAGAAAAACCTGAAATCTGGTCTGCTTTGCTGGCAGATATTGATGCCGATGGGGAAGATGATGTTATTGTTACAGCCGCCGATTCGCTCTTGCATGTGTTTAATAAGGATGGTTCATATTTAAGTGGTTTTCCGACTGAAATACCTTTGCAGGCAATTTCTATACCTTCCATTGACGATGTAGACGGAAACGGTTATCCTGACATACTTATTGGGGGAGAAAATAATTTTGCTATTTTCAACAAAAATGGCACTGTACTTTCACCTTCTAATCAGCTTTCCAATCCGGATTCCACCTATCAAGCAGCTGGAATAATTGCTGTAGATCTTGATGAAGATGGGCAAAAAGAAATAATAGGGAACATGAGCCGCAATCGACTTTGTGTTTGGCGTAACAATAATAACAATGATTACGTAATGGATAGACGTTATCCTATCTCATTGGGTGAACGCAGCTTGAGTTATCCGGTTATTGGAAATTATAACGGAAACGAAATGAATGCTTACATTTCATCTAACAATGGTGTAATTTTTCGAAATCAGTTAAATATGGCTACAAATACAACTTTTGGCTGGATACACGAATATGGCAATTTGCAGCGAACTGCTTCCTGGCAATTTAGCGAGCCGCAAGGTCCTGTAACCAGCACCAAAGTTTTCAATAAAGCTGAAACATATTTCTATCCCAATCCACTCAGCACTACTTTCAGTAAGGCCATAGATCATGGCCATGAAGTGGCAGATCAAACCATAATTCTACGCATTACAACGCAGCAAAATGTAGATGTAGATATAAAAATATTTGACATAGCAGCCAATAAAATCTATGCAAACACAGTTTATTGTGAAAATGGATTTGCCAGTAAAGTTTACATAGATGCAAGCAAAATGGCATCAGGAGTTTACTTCGCAGTTCTTAAGGCAAAAGGAAAGGTGTTGAAGCTTAAATTTGCGATAGAAAAATAGAGCTGCATCTTTTGATTCAATAGATTAAGGGAGTTTAATAAAATGAAAAAATACATATATATACTGATAATAATCGTTTTGGCCGGCATCCTGCAGGCAGAAACAAGTGGTGAATACGGCTTTCAGATGCTCAAAATCAGTTCAGGTGCTGATGGCTCTGCCCAAGCTGGAGTTGGTGCTTACACTTCCAGTGATGCTTTTGCTTATTTTCAAAATCCAAGTGCTGCCTTATTTAATCGAGGCCGCAAAATCTCGATTGCACAGAATTATTGGATTTTCGACACAAAGATCAACAGCGGTTCTTATTCATATTCAAATGGTAAGAGCTCTTTTGGGGCAGGTTATCGCTATCTGGATTACGGAACAATTGAAAGACGTCCAGATACGGGATCTCTAATTGGAGAATACCACCCGATGGATATGGTACTCTCATTCAATTTTGGTTATCGCATCACACCAGATCATTATGCCGGAGTTAATTTACATGCCCTTTATGAACAGATCGACTCTGCTTCCGCCTTGGGTGCAGCTTTCGACCTGGGTTATACTTTCCTTACTCCTATCCAAAATCTAAAGCTTAATGCTGCTGTTAAAAATTTGGGAAAAACTTCTGCCATGAATGAGGAAGTGATTGAATTACCAATAAGCAGTGAACTGGGTCTGGTTTATAAAAGTGATTTTAATTTCGCTGTTTTTTCTTATGAAATGAAAGTGATAAAACATATTGATGATGACGAATTGAGAGCAATTTTTGGTGTAAAAACCGAGATAACGAAAAAACTGAATTTGAAACTTGGCTATAAATATAATTATGATGTAGAAGGCTTTACTGCTGGCTTTGGTATAAATTTAAAGAAAATTGCCGTCGATTATGCCTATGTGCTTTTCGATGCAGAATCTGAGATCGATAACGTTCATGTGATCGGACTCACCTACAAATTTGAATAAGATGTTTGAATGAAATTAAATTGCGTTTGAAATCTATTAACGCAATCATGTAAGAAATAATCATAATGGGATG
>QMNP01000244.1 GCA_003647825.1 Candidatus Cloacimonadota bacterium | reverse complement strand
ATCCAATCACCCGATTACAAGAATTTCAGAGAAAAGATCATAAATTTCCCAAAAATTGAACCGGGGTATTTTGTAGTTTTAGATTATACGATCTCCAACAATAGATGTGAGCCGGTAAGTGGTGTAGAGCATCTGCGAGAATCCAACCCTTATCTAACAAAAACATTCACTTTAAAATTTCCGAAGAACAAGGCTCTAAACAGTTTTTACGATAAAGAAATTGTAACGTTCACCAGAAGTAGCGAAGGTAATGATAACATTTATTCATGGCAAGTTATCGATGCAAAAATCTATAAAGAAGAAGACAACTCACCATCACTGCTTATTTCAGGTACTCCCATCGTTTACAGTTTCTACAAAGACTGGCATGAATTAGCATCTTATAAATTTACAAAACTAAAGAACATTGAAGTTGATCCCGAAATTTCAGAAATGGGAAAATCACTAACCAAAGATTGCCAAAATGATAATGAAAAAGTTTTGGCTATCTATAAATTTATGGCAGAGAATTTCAATGAGAAAGAAGCTTACACTTCACAATTCGATTTTACACCCGAACCTCTAACTGAAGTGTGTCAGAAAAAATTTGGTTCTGAACGCGAGCTTACAGCTCTTTTTATTGCATTATTGAATTCCGCTGGAATTGCTGATGCCTATCCTGCCATTATTCTATCTTCGAACAATAAGTTTTCTGAAATTCAGAAAAAATATGCTGTAACTGATTTCATGGATAAACTATGTGTTTATTGGCATGATCAGCTCTTTTCTGCAGGAAACAGTTATATGCCTTTTGCTTATGCCAATATCAGCGAAGCAAATATTCTTATCGGTAACGACAATTATGAGTTTATCAAATTTTCCAGCAAAAACAGTGTAATTGAAAACCAGGTTTACAATTACAATATTTCCGGAACCTCAGCTGTTGTTGATGTGAAATCAACCTATTCTGCCGGTAAGAATAAAGAAAAGCGAGAATGGTATTTAAATTTGCCGGATGCACAGCGCAAGATTTGGTTCAATAGATCTTTGGGTGCAAGATCAGCATCGTTAATAGAAGGACCGGAATTTTTAAACTTTGATAAAATTGATGAAGATCTGGAAATTACTTATACACTGGAATATGAAGACTTTTTAGTAAATCAACCTCCATACAAATACTGCAAACTGATCGCTGCAGATTTTTCTTTGGATGTATCCCTGGATGATAGAGAAAATGATTACCAGGTTAAAGATAAAATATTTCTCAAGCAGAAATTCAATATCGAATTTGATATGAAAATGAATGAAGAGAACAAAATACTACTTTTGAATGAAACACAGGATATTATTGAATTTAAGATAAATGACAAAACAGCCTACTTTAAACTTGAAGCAAAATTGGCAGATTCAAAAATAATTGTTAACAAAGAGATCTACATCCCTGAATGTATTATTCCGAATAGTAGATATCAAGAGTTCAAACAATTCATTTTATCAATCCAAAATCCCATTAATAATATGGTTTTCATGAAATGAAAAAATACTTTATACCCATCGCTTCAGATTTCATTTCTCAGAAAGAAGTTGATTTCATTATCAGATCGAACACGGAGTATTTAAAAAACCTGAATTGTGAACAAATAGAATTCGATCAATTGCTGTTAGTTGAGCAATTTTATTATTTTGTGATCACTGGCGGAACCGAGCAGCAAGTTCTGGCTCTGCAGAAAAAACGAAACAAGAAATTTGGGAATGAAGATGTCATACTTCTGGCACATGCCAGTCACAACTCACTTCCTGCATGTTTGGAAGTTCTGGCTAAACTGCAGCAGGATGATTCAAGAGGAAAAGTCGTTTACCTTCCAGAAGCAGCTACAGCTTTAGATGCAGATCATAAACCAGCAATCAGTAAGATAGATGGTCTGCCAGAATTACAGGGATTACGAATCGGTTCGATCGGTGCTCCCTCCGATTGGCTGGTAGCCAGCAGTCCATCATTTGAAATTGTAAAACAGAACTTTGGGATTGATGTTATTCCAATCGATCTGAATGAAGTTAAGCAGATTTTTCAGCGAATAACAAAAGAACAAGTAATTGATATTTCTGCTGCTTTTATTGATAAAGCTGTCGGAATTTATGAGCCCTCTTTGTTGGAAATCTACGATAACATTAAGATTTATCTGGCAATGAAGAAGCTGATCGAAAAGTACAAATTGGATGCAGTCACCATCCGCTGTTTTGATCTGGTTCTGGATATGAAAACTACCGGTTGTTTCGCTCTTTCACGTCTTAACGATGAAGGAATAATTGCCGGTTGTGAAGGTGATCTGAACAGCACGATCGGTATGCTGTGGGCACAGAAAACATTTGGAAAACTCCCCTGGATGGCGAATCCTTCTCAAATGAATCTGGAAGATAATTCACTGATCCTGGCACATTGTACAGTTCCTAGCAGTTTAGTTACGAGTTACAAAATTCGCTCTCATTTTGAATCAGGTTTGGGTGTAGGAATACAAGGAGAATTTCCAAAGCAAAAAGTTACTATAATCCGAATTGGTGGAAAGAATCTGGATAAAATCTGGCAAGCTGAAGGTGAAATTATTGAATCGGGAAATGCCGAAGATCTCTGCAGAACCCAGATCAAGGTAAAACTGGATAATAAATATTCTGTGCAGGATCTTCTAACTAATCCGCTGGGAAACCATCTGGTGGTGGTTGGGCGATAAAACCTTGCGAATAGTGCAGTTGAAAGATGCTGAAACTCTTTCATCTATCAAATGGTTTTTTGAACTTCTTGCTTTACTCGACCTTCGCAATGGTTGAGTTGAATTGAGGAAATGATGATTGCGTAAAAAAGGTCGTAAAAGATAACAAATTCAAAGCAGCTTACAATCTACAAGTTAATTCTGTGAAAGCATGGATATTGATGACTATATTCTTTGCTGAAATTTAAGGGTTCCCGATTCTCGAGAACAACATTATTATTATTCGATAATCTTCTTCCTAAAATAAATAAACCTCCCGATCTCTCAGGAGGTTTAGCAGTATTTAATTAAAACTGCAATTAAATCAGGTGTGAAAACTTACTCACTATTTTGTCTTTGCCAACCAGACCGATAATCTGATTTGCTACTTCTCCATTGTTAAAAATCAACAAGGTTGGAATGGACATGATCGAATATTGCTGTGCAACTTTTGGGCTTTCATCAATATTCACTTTTACAACTTTAAGTTTACCTTCATATTCAGCAGCAATGGCATCTACAGTAGGAGTAAGAGCACGGCAAGGACCGCACCATGGTGCCCATAGATCTACCAAAACTGGTATTTCAGATTTTAATACTTCGTTTTCAAATGTATCCTGATTAACTTCTAAAGCCATTATTTCTCCTATTCGATTACGGCAAGTATATCTGAACGGGAAATAATTTTAATCTTCTTTCCTTCAATATCAAATTCGTCGCCACCATATTTAGAAAATAATATTCTATCACCAACTTTCACCAGTTCCTGCATCTCTTCATCTGTGCCAACTGCAATAATTTCAGCGATTTGCGGTTTTTCTTTGGCTGTATCCGGAATAATGATCCCACCTACATTTTTTTCTGCCATTTCTTCTTTTACTTCGATAACAACTCGGTCGTCTAATGGT
>QMNP01000243.1 GCA_003647825.1 Candidatus Cloacimonadota bacterium | reverse complement strand
TCTTTGCGAAGCATCTATCAGAGAGTTTCTGCTGAAGCAATCTATATTGCTAGTTGATTACTATTTATAGAGATTGCTTCGTAAGCAACAGCGAGAAGCAAACTCGCAAAGACACACTTTTTTCTTTTCTCACAAAAACACTCTATTATGCAGAACTCATTAATTTCAAAAGAAAAAGGATGATTCATGAAGCGCCCCTATAATTTTTTTACAAAAGAACTATTCAGTCAATCTCACCCATTGCTTCTCAGCATCATGAGCATAAAACAAAATACCTTTTTTGTCTTTCAACTCAGTTAGAATTCTTTTTTTTGCGATAAACAGATCTTTTCGATTTAAATCATAAGCAGAATTTATAGAAAGATGACGCTGTACATCCAGTGGAATTATATCTCCGGCATAATAAGCCAATTTACCTTCGCTTTCCAGTCTTACAACCTGCATACCTTCGCTGTGGCCGCCTGTAAATTCAACTGTTATTCCTGGTACAAGTTCATAGCTTCCATTAACAAGTTTATAACTTCCAGATTTTTCTAACAAGGTAAGATCATCTTTAAAATTATAAGACGCTCGATTCAATTCGTCCGGATCTTTTGCAACTTGCCACTCTTTTTTCTGGATAATGTGCATGGCATTGGGAAATGTAAGTTCTGTTTTGCCATTTAAACTTGTAACAATTCCGCCGGCATGATCAAAATGGAGATGAGTGAGAATTACGTAATCGATATCAGTTCGTTCGATTCCAAGTTTTTGCAGGTTTTCAATAAGTTCAAATTCTGATGCATCATATATTTTTCTTATCTTATCGGATATTTTATTACCAATTCCGGTATCGATGAGAATATTTTTTCCCTCTGCTCTTATAAGCAGAATATTAAGAGCGAGAACTACCCGATTTTTTTCATCTGCCGCAACTATCTTCTGCCAGAGAACTTTGGGCATTACGCCCATTATTGCTCCGCCATCACCTTTCCATGATCCAGCTGAGACGATATCACATTCAAGCTTACCGATTTTTATCAATTTTCTGCTTTTTTCCTTGGTGGTCTGGAATTGTTATAGCGCTTACGATATGGTTTCTTTTTGGATTTAATATCACTTTCTGCGCCAGCTTGAAGAATCACAACTCTCTTATATTCACCTTCGCCAATTGTCATGGTGCGCAGAGCTTTATCTTTTTCTACAAATTTATGAACGATCCGACGATTTGCAGAATGCAGCGGTTCCATTGTAATACTTTTTCCACGTGTTTTTACTTTCTCTGCAATATCTTTTACTTTGTTCAGAAGAGCATCTTTGCGTCGATTACGATAACCATCCACATCTACTTTCAATTTCAGTTGTTTCTTTTCATGTTTATTTATCATTTGGTTTAGAAGATGCTGTATGCTATCAAGCATTTTGGCTTCTTTGCCGATAAGAAATCCAGGATCACCATTGCTGGTAATATTAACATAATAAATCTTATCTTTGATCTTTATATCAATAGCCTTAATTTCAACATTTATCTTTGAAATCAATTCAGTAGTAAACTCTTTTATTTTTTCTGTAACATCCGGCATAGTAAAGCGAATTGTAGTTGGTTTTCCACCAAATCCCAGAAATCCTTTTTTACCTTCATCAACAACTTCAAATTTGAAATCTTCCAGTTTTAGTTTGTATTCTTTCATGAAGTCGGAAATCACATGTGAAGTAGATTTTCCTTTCTTTTCGATTGTTGTCATAATGTATCCTTAATTGAATTTTTTCTTAATAAAGTATTGTTGAACTGAACCAATCACGGAGAATACTGTCCAGTATAAAACCAGCCCGGAAGAGAGTCCTTTAAATATAAAGAACATCATAATCGGCATGAAATACATCATCATTTTCTGGCTTTGAGCTGCTGCCTTTTGCTTTTCATCCATACCTTCCACATTCTGCTGGGAAGGCGCCATCAGCTTCTGCTGCACAAACATGAACACAGCCATTAATATAGGCAAAGCCCAGATCGGATCTGGTTCAGAAAGGTCCGGCAACCACAAGAAATGAGTTTGTCGAAGATCTATTGAATATCGCAGCATTGGATAAAGTGCAAATAAAATAGGCATTTGCAGCAACATAGGAAGGCATCCTCCTAATGGATTTACTCCATGCTCTTTATATAGTTTCTTTAACTCCGCATTCATTGTCTGCGGATCAGATTTATATTTTGCCTGAACCTCTTTTACCAGTGGATTGATCTTTTGCATCTTGGTTGTAGATTCAAAACTTTTATGAGTCAGCGGATAAAGAATGATCTTCAAAAGAATCGAGAAAATAATCAGTACAATTCCCCAGCTGGGAATAAAACTATTCAGAAATTTGAGGAAAATCATGAATCCTCTACTGATCCATTGCAGCCATTTAGGCCCCATTTCCACGACACTTGCTACACCATTTCCATATGCTTCCAGATTGTTGTAAACAAGAGGTCCGAAATACATTTGATAATTATGGGAAACATTATTACGATCTGTTCGAATGTTCAGATCCATAGCCGGGCTATCCTGCACTTTGAAGGCAGAAAGTTTATTCACATCGATAAGATCTTCCGGAATTACAGCTATTGTGAAGTATTTTGATTTTATAGCAGCCCAGTCTATTTTACCATTCACTTCTCTATTTTCTTTGAGCTTATTTAAAGTAAATTTGGTTAAATCATTATCTGCCTGGCTTACAATTTTGTAATCTCGGCCTTTCATTTTCAGGTATTCTTCGGTATCTGCAATTCCGCTATTGAACTGCAGTTCATAGCCAGTTAGTTCTGAATTTCCATTGATATCGACCTGCATATCAACTTGATAACCTTCACCCAGGTAGAAGCTTTTCTCAATCGTACCGTTAGCTGTTATTGCAGTAAAAACGACTTTATCTTCTTCAGTTCTATATTGGAATGGAACATTATTTAAATTGGAAATATTGCCCGAAGCCATTTGGAGTTTCGTTCCTAACAAGGTTTCATCTACCGGCAATAATTCTACTGGAGTTTGCTTGTCTGCCATTAAGTATGCCTTGATCTCAATAGAATGCAACAATGCACCCAGATTGGAAAAACGCAGCTTCAATACTTCATTTTCCAGAATAATATCATTAGAGATGTCGATATCTGTTTGAATCACTTCAGGGGATTGAACAACTTCTTGCTTTGTTGTTTTTGTCGATAACGGATCGGAAGTTTCTGTAGAAAGTTCTTTGGTATTAGTTTCTGCTACAGATTGTTGTTCGGGAGTTGTTTGGCTTCTTTTCCAAATAAATTCACTGCTTATCCAGAAAACAATAAAAATTAATAGTACGGCTAGTAATGTACGTTTATCCATATTTTCTCCTATAAAAACTATGGTAGTGGATCATCGCCGCCCGGATGAAATGGATGGCATTTTAATATTCTGAAAACGGAAAGTTTAAGTGCTTTGAAGAAACCAAATTTGCTGAAGGCTTGATAGGCATAAAGACTGCATGTAGGTGTAAAACGGCATGAAGAAGGTAACACCACAGAAATAAATCTGCGGTAGAAACCGATCAGTAATAAAACTAATTTATTAAAAATTCTCATCGAATTTATTGCTTCACTTTTAAATATAAGAATTCACCAGGTTTACAGCCATCTCTTC
>QMNP01000242.1 GCA_003647825.1 Candidatus Cloacimonadota bacterium | reverse complement strand
TTAAATCGCTTGGAGATTTTGCTATAGTATTTACGGTCCGACATTTTAGCAGGATCATAGATATCAACTTTCAGTTTTTCCAGCTCTTCTTTTAAAGATTTGATCTTTTCGCTTGAGATCATTTTATTATTCCTCAATAAAAGTGAGATTGTTGTATTGTGATAAGTCCATTTCCAAAGCACATTTCATGGCGATAACTGCAACTTCTACCTGTTCATTTTCTGGTGGTTGTGTAGTAATTCGCTGCAGAGCAAGTCCGGGAGCAGTCATTAATTTAACCAGCGGATGTTTTATGTTCTTTCCCGAAAGTTTTAGAACTTCATATGAGATTCCAGAAATAAGCGGAACGAACAAGAAATGATATCCAAGACGAACGTAGAATACAGGGCTTCCCCAGATTTTTGCAACAATCGTATCGATAATGGAAAAAATAAAAATTGAAATTAACAATACAAAAAACATGAAACTGGTTCCGCAGCGGGGATGTAATGTACCAAAATCCTGGACTTTTTCCGGATCCAGATCGCTGTCGTTTTCATAAGCAAATACCGATTTATGCTCAGCTCCATGATACTGAAACAGGCGATGAACATCTTTCATCCGGCTGATGATCCAGACGTACAATACGAAGAAAATGATTCGGATAGCTCCGGCAAAGAGATTGAAGTAAATATTTTCTTTACCAAGATTCATCCATTCTGCGATGCGATAAGGCAAGAAAGCAAATAATAAAAATGCCAGACCGAAAGCAAAAATGTAACCAAAAGTTTCTTCAGCCTTTTCTCTTCCTTTTGATTTCTCTTTTTTGGGTTTCTTACCTTGTTTTTCTTCTTCTTCTTTCCAGTCAATTTCGGCTCTACTTGCAGAAAAATTAAGTGTTCCAATACCGATGATCATCATCTCAACCAGAGAAACAAATCCTCTTACAATTGGTAAGCCAAAGAATTTATTCGCTTGAGTTTTGCTTTCAAATTTCTGTTTTTTTATCTCGATGCTTTTGTCTTTACGACGAATTGCAGTAGCCAGGTATTGAGGGCCGCGCATCATCACACCTTCGATAACTGCCTGACCACCGACCTGGATTTGTTTTTTGGAAGAATCTTCAGCAGGTGTGGCTTGCTTTTTTTTTACGTTATCATTTTTGTTCATTCATTGATTTCCTTTATAAAAAAAGCACCACAATGATCCAAGTGAATACAGTTGTGGTGCGGAAAAATATATACAGCTATTTTTGGGCGTTTTGGCTATATTTCTGTTTAAATTTTTCGATTCGGCCTTCTTTAGCCAAAGTTCTTTGTTTACCAGTATAGAAAGGATGGCAGTTTGAGCAAATTTCTACTTTTTCTATGTTCTTGCTGGTAGATCTGGTCTCAAAAGTATTGCCGCAGGCACAAGTTACTTGAACCTTTTCATACTTAGGGTGAATTCCTTTTTTCATCATCTATCTCCTACAAATATATAATACTATAAATTCAGTTGAGCATCATTTTTTTAAGCATCTATACTGTCAATAATTTTGTAAGCATTAAGTGCATGGAATCAATTATTTACGAGAATAATTACAATTGATTTGATAATTGTATTAGAAAAATCATTTTTCTAATTTCAAAAGCATGTCATCAGCTATGTTTTTTGCTTTTTCTTTGTCATATAGAAGTTCGATGAGCTTGACCGAAAACTCCAAAGCTGTTCCACGTGATTGGCTGGTGATGCAATTTCCATCAACGACAGTGCGTTGATATATGTGATCTTTGTTTATCATTTTGTCGGTCAAAGCTGGATTTACAGTTGCCCTCTTGCCTTTAAGAAGTCCATGATGCTGCAATACAACAACCGGAGCTGCACAGATCGCAGCATATAATCTTTCTGAAGCTGCTTGATCTTTCAGCTTTTTTGTTAATATTTCAGAGTCACGTAAATGATCAGCACCCGGTAAACCACCTGGAAGAACGATCAGATCAAATTCTTCTGTTTGGCATTCGGAAATTAATTTATCTGCTATTATTCTGGTTCCGCAACTGCCAGTAATTTCCAGTTCCTGTACAGAAGCTACTGTTACCTCTGCGCCAGCACGACGTAATGTGTCGATTATGGCAATTGCCTCCAATTCTTCCGTGCCGTTCGCTACAGGAACCAGTACTTTTTTACTCATAATATTCTCTTTCTTCATTTTTTTTGTTTTTCCTGGAAATGATCTTCCAAATAATACTGAGTCCCCACAAAATTAAAATAACAGGGAAGATGCTGATATCCATTCCTGAATAGTCACCAACACCTGAAAGCAGGGCAACAAGTCCCAGAAATATTCCGAATTTACTGGGTTTTAACCCTTTGCTTTTACGGAAATAATTCAATCCCAGCAAAATAATCCCCGTTCCAATTAGAAAAGTACCTTCTGGTAAAATGCCGTCCGGAACAAGCCAGATCAATCCCAACATTATCAGAAAAAGACCCCAACCAGTATTTTCAATTCTCTCGCTTGTGGTTCGTTTATATTTGTTGATCTCGTTATTGCTGTTCATTTTCTTCTTCCTTGCATTTCAATATTCCAGTTGATTTAGCGATTATCCAAAGACCAAGAACTATCAGGATAACCGGCCAGGCCATGCGGAATAGATTCCTTAATCCAAAAGCGCCCTGTCCTAATGCTGTAAACACCATAATTCCACCCGGGATCAATGGCCACCAGTGTGATTTACCATTGTTAATTAAATCAATTACAAAAACAGCAATGAAACCAATACCTATTCCTAACTGACTGTTGTAAGGTGAATTCCAGAAATAGTGATTTCCGATGGAGCTTAAAGCTAATCCTGTCAGAATGCAACCCGGGATCAACAGGCCGTAAGCATTGTTATAGAAGTACCAGGCAATGAATAATCCACCCAGTAATAATAAGATGGTATTACCACGAAATCCAGCAAAAATATTAATGCCGGATAGTGATAAGCCCAGCAAAATTAAAATTATGCCGGCAATAATTTTTCCTTTATCTCTTCTTTTCATCTAATCTCCTTCAGTGCAGTATGTTGAACGTTGCAGAATTAACAAAACAATGTTCTTTTTACAATTGTTGCTTGTAGATTGTTCCATTTGGATGATTCACGAATCACTCCTACAATGAATTATCTTCTTTAATACAGCTTTTCAATTCTGCACCACAATTCTCACATTTTTCACAATACCAGGTACCTGCTGTACCACGCAATTCACAACTCCATCTTGCGGCTTACTCCGTCAACTATTTTCCCATTTCGGAAAGTACTCATAAATTTGCAGACCTACAATAGAGACCGCAGTATATATCGCAACGGAATTCCATAATCTTTCTTCTTCTGTACCGTGACGTTGCACTTCGCGAATTTTTTAGCGATTTTCAACGTCGTTTTACTTAGTGTGATTCGTGATTTGTCACTATTTCATTAATAACATTTTTCTGGTAAAAGTACGATCTCCAACTTTCACTTTGGCAAAGTAAATTCCTGATGCAACGGATTGATTTGAATCATTAGTTCCGTTCCAAACTACCGAATAAGTGTTGCTTCCCGCTTGTGTCATCCTGAGTTCTGTCGAAGGACGGGAAGTAATTGAATTAATTTTACCATATCCCTCGATAAGATGCTGCGCATCACTC
>QMNP01000241.1 GCA_003647825.1 Candidatus Cloacimonadota bacterium | reverse complement strand
TAACAACTTCCTGCAGATCGAGATTGCAGAATAAATCTTATTTGAACATTATTTTGATTCTCTCTGATTTGTGCCTCAATTTGAGAATATGAGTTTGATATTTCTCCTCCCGCACCGTTTTCAGTTACTAATTTTACATTTTGCCAATCTGATCCTGTGTTCTTTTGAATTGCCATTATCCAATTATCGGGATCAGAACTAGTTCGAACCCAAACAGTTAAATCACCTGGTTTATCCTGATTAGGAAGTTGAATCCAATCATCAGCCCTATTCATTCCTGCGTAGTAAGTTCCTGAATTTGCATTTGAAGCATTGTTTTGAACATATGAACTGTTTTGAGTCCAACCATCTGGAAAACTAGTACTGCCTTCAAAATCTTCATATATTAAAACTAATGAAAAAATTGACGTTACTGCAAAAACTAATAAAATAAAAAATAAAACTCTCTTCATAATTTATCCCCTTTAAGATTAATTTTCAAAATTAAATAAACGCACTTTTATATAAATGTTGAAAATGAAGATATGATATTATATGTCAAATAGAAAAATATATTTTTTTTTATAGAATTATAACATTTACTTTCGTCCGCATGGAATAGAAAATGCATTGTTTAAGAAACAAAGAATTTGTGGTTTCTGCATGATAGAGGGTTTGGAATATGTAACAAAAAAATGTGTCTTTGCGAGTTTGCTTCTTGCTGCTGTTTTCGAAGCAATCTCTTTAAAGATCTATTGGCTAACAATATAGATTGCTTCAGCAGAATCTTTCTGTTAGAATCTTCGCAAAGACAATGATCGGATCATGCAGAACTCAAAAAAATATCGGAGAAATTGATGAAGAAAATAACTTTTTTGCTAAGTTTACTTTTGGTAATCGGGCTGCTAAGCGCTAACAACCTGGTTCAGAAAACCCTTCCCAATGGGATGCATATCGTAGCTAAAGAAAACAGACTAAACGAATCAGTCGGCTTTTATTGCTTTGTAAAAACCGGTTCTGTGAATGAAGGTAAATACCTGGGAGCAGGGATCTCGCATTACCTGGAACATATTGTTTCCGGTGGAGCTACCAAATTCCGCACAGAAGACGAATACACAGCATTAGGTAAAGAAATGGGTTCACTGGTAAATGCCTATACTACGAATGTGATGACAGCTTTCTATATCGAAGTTTCAAAACCATACAAAGATACAGCTCTGGAAGTAATTTCCGAGCAGCTTACCAGCTGTATCTGTGATTCATTTGAAGTTGCACGGGAGAAGCAGGTTATTCTAAAAGAAATTGTTATGCGTTCCACACCGCCTGCTTCTAAAATGTATCAGCGCTTTAATGAACTTGTTTATCCAAATTCAAACAGCCGCTATCCGGTAATAGGCTATCCAGAACTTTTTAAAACTATTACTCGCGATGAATTGGAAGATTATTATAAACAGCGTTATGCTCCTAATAACATGATATTTGTAGCAGTGGGAGATTTTAATGCTGAAGAAATGCTGGCTCAGGTGGAAGAAACATTTAAGGATTTTGAAAGAAAACAGATCGAACCAGTTACTTTACCTGTACAAAATAAACGGAATGGCAGTATTGAATATATCGAAGAATTTGAAATAGAGCAACCAACTACATTTGTTTCTACAATTATTCCCGCCAGTGATTATGCTGATGTTCCTGCACTTTCCATGGCTATTGACATATTATTTGGAAAAAGAAAATCCCCCATTCGCTATAAGTTGGTGGAAGAACTGAAACTTGTTAATTATATCTACGGTTATGCTGATGGTAGTGCCAGTGATCCGGATGGATCATTGGGAATTATATTTGAAGCAAAAGATCCTGGTAAAGTAAAAGAAATTTTAGCAATAATTGATGAAGAAATAGAGAAATTCAGCCAATCCGGCATAACAAAAGACCAGATACAAAATATTATCAATAAAGAAAAAGCAGCAAGATTACTGCGTACACCCAGTATAGGAAGTGATGCCAATCGCATCGGCTGGTCTTTATTACGCTATGGAGTTGCAGATTACTATCCCATCAATCTGCAGATCATGCAAAAGCTGACTCCTGCAAAGCTTCAAGCTGCCATGAAAAAACATTTTGTTCCTAAAGATAGAGTTGTGTTTTATGCACTTCCAGTAGGTACAAAATCTTTGTTGGAATCAAGTGAATCTGTTGTAGTCGAGAAAACTGATGTAGAAAAGATAGAACTGGATAATGGTCTTACTCTGCTCTATAGGAGAAGCACTGAAAAACCCTTTGTGCAAGGAGTTATTCACCTGCCGATCAGTACGGATTATGAAACAATTGAGACTGCCGGAACTCTTCCGTTCTTAATGCAGCTGATGTTCTCTGGTTCAAAGAAATATGATCCGCTTGATCTTACCGAATGGTTTGAAGATCATGCCGTAAATTTTGAAGTATCTACAAATAGACGAGGAACATTATTAGAATTCAAATGTCTAAAAGATGATTATCCAAAATTCGCAGATATATTAGTTGATGCTTTTCAGAATCCAATTTTCGAAGAAAGTGAGCTAAAACTTTTCCAGGAGCAGTCTGAAGCTGATTATAAACGTTCACTCAGTAGACCGAACAACTGGCATAAAGATTTTATGTCTGCCACTTTATACCCGGGAACAAAATTTGGCTTGAGTTCTAAGGACAGGCTGAATAATGTATTAAGTTTAACTAGAAAAGATCTTCAGCAAATGTATAAAACCTTCTTCAAAGCACAATCTGCCATTATTACATTGGTCGGAGATTTAAATCGCGAGGAAGCTATCGGTTATTCTCAAGACCTTTATAAAGCAATTTCTCACAAAAAAATACATCTTGAAAAGCAGATTCTTGAAGTTCCTGAACTATCGGAAACATTTATTAATCCATACAAATTTGAACAGGTTAATGTAGCTCTGAACATGAAAGCACCCTGCATGAACGATGATGATGCCCTGACCATGAGAGTTATCAATCTTATTTTCAACGGTTCCCGCGGCAGGCTGCACCAGGCTTTGCGCGGTTCAAATGATCTGGCTTATTTCGGTTATTCCGATTATAGCTATGGCGATGATTATGGTTACATAAGGCTTATCAGCCAAACTTCTATTGATAAGAAAGATGAACTTATTTCTGTGCTGCAAAACGAAATTGACCGCATGAAAAATGAACCTGTTACGCAAGAAGATATAGATGGTGCTATTGAAGAAAATCGAAAATTGATGGAAGCCTATCTCAACGATAATCGTCTTGCCTACTTCATTACAATGTACGAAGCTCGGGGACTGGGATATGATTATTTACAGAAAAGCTCAGATTTACTAAAGACTGTTACACCGGAAGATATTAAACAAGTAGCCGAAAAATATTTTAATAATGTTGCTGTACTGGTTTCTCAACCTTCCGACGATGTGGAACTTATGGTGGATTAAGTTGAAACCTTGCGAATGGTTTTTCTGGGCTTGACTTCACAGGAGTTTACGACGGTGGAGTTAAGAACAGATATGGATGTAGTGGTCGATCATCGGCCGGCCTGAAAAGACAGCCCAATGGGCTATCACTACTGATTTCCTGGAACCTTAGGAACAGTTGGAAGGAAGAAAATGAAAAATTTTGCAGATTTTAATTTCGATTATAATTCAC
>QMNP01000240.1 GCA_003647825.1 Candidatus Cloacimonadota bacterium | reverse complement strand
TCCCATTTTTCGTAACCTACTATTTAGCAATAAAAAAAGGGCGATTCGTGAATCGCCCCTACATTATCTTTTGTTCGTTTACTAATTTGTTAATTTACCACTCAAACTTTACATTCAACTGCCGTACAGCCAGTGTGTCATCCACTCGTTTCACCGGAGTGTTCATTGGTGCTTTTTTCAAAAGTTCAGGATTTTCTTCACACTCTTTGGCGATCTCGATCATTGCATTAATGAATTCATCCAGAGTTTCTTTGCTTTCTGTTTCGGTTGGCTCGATCATCATAGCTTCATGTACAATAAGTGGGAAATAGATAGTGGGAGCATGAAAGCCTTTATCCAAAATGCGCTTGGCAATATCCAATGTTTTAATACCGTATTTATCTTTCTGCCATTCTCCACTGGCCACAAATTCGTGCATACAGTAGATATCTTTATGTGGAATTGAATAATATTTTTCCAGACTTTTCATTATGTAATTGGCGTTGATCACAGCATTTTCCGAGATTCTACGCAAACCTTCCGCCCCGACCATTTTTATATAAATATAGGCTCGAACATTTACCATGAAGTTACCAAAGAAAGAATGAACTTTGCCAAACGATGTATCTTCATGACCGAAATCAAGAAAATATTTACCGTCTTTTAAGCCTATTAAAGGAACCGGCAGATATTTGATCAGATCTTCTCTAACACCAATCGGACCTGAGCCTGGGCCCCCACCGCCGTGAGGTGTGGCAAAGGTTTTATGTAAATTATAATGCATAATATCAAAGCCGATCTGACCAGGCTTTACAACACCCAGGATGGCGTTAAAATTTGCACCATCCATATAGATAAGGCCATCTACAGCATGAATGATCTCGGCAATTTCTTCAACCTGTTTTTCAAACAGGCCCAGAGTGTTTGGATTGGTTAGCATAAAGCCTGCTGTGTTTTCATCCACATGTGCTTTCAGGTCTTCTATATCTACCATACCATCGGTATTAGATTTGATTTCAACTACTTCAAATCCAGCTAAAATAACGCTGGCTGGGTTTGTTCCATGAGCAGAATCAGGGAGAATGATCTTGGTTTTATGAGTATTGCCTTTTGCCTTATGATAAGCCTTCATAACTTTAAGTCCAGTGAACTCACCGTGAGCACCGGCTACCGGCTGCAAAGTCGTTTTGGCAAATCCGGAAATCTCAGCTAAGGATTCCTGCAGATCATAGAGTATTTCCAAAGCACCTTGAATTGTGTCTTCATCCTGGAAAGGATTCAAGTTATTAAAGCCGTTATTCCTGACTAAAGTTTCATTG
Source organism: Candidatus Cloacimonadota bacterium (assembly GCA_003647825.1). Classification (GTDB taxonomy): domain Bacteria; phylum Cloacimonadota; class Cloacimonadia; order Cloacimonadales; family TCS61; genus B137-G9. The sequence goes on along the minus strand of QMNP01000240.1, from coordinate 2,351 downwards.
ATCTTGGGATTGTACTTCATCGTGCAGGATCCCAGTGGATAAAATCCTTTTTCGATGCAATGATTCATTTGAGCTAATTCCAGAAAATGGCGCATTACATCCAGTTCACTAACCTCCGGTAATTTTGCATCACCATCTCTTTGGAATTTAGCAGGAATGCATTTTTCTAATTTTATTTCTACATCATTAGCAGGGAGAGTGTAACCTCTGCGTCCGGGGCTGGTTCGTTCAAAAATTGTCTTAGCCATTGTTCACCTCCTGCAGAGCATTTACATATTCATCCAAATCTGTTTTCCTCTTCTTCTCAGTTACAGCTATCAGCAGCATATTTTTATAACCAAACTGTTTCAGGTCAATTCCCGGGAAGATGTTTTTTGCTTTTAGTTTTGCAATAATCTCTTCAGCTGGAATTGGAGTTTTAACGGCAAATTCTTTGAAGAATGGAACATTATAAGCCATTTCAAATCCATTCAATTCACAGATCTTTTCTGCCAGATAATGTGCTTTTGTTGTGCTTTGAACGGCAGCTTCTTTAAGTCCTTCTTTGCCCATTAAGGTCATGTAAACTGTAGCTGCTAAATTACACAAAGCTTGATTTGAACAGATATTGGAAGTTGCTTTGGCTCGACGTATATGTTGCTCACGTGCCTGCAATGTGAGTGCATAACTTCGCTTGCCATCTGTATCTAAAGTTGCACCTACTATTCTGCCAGGCATTGTTCTGCTGAGGGAAAGATTTGAGGTCAGAAATCCAAAGAGTGGACCTCCGTAATTTTGTGCATTCCCTAGAGCCTGTCCTTCACCAACCACAATATCTGCTTTATATTCGTTGGGAGCATTCATTACAGCAAGGGAAATTGGATCTACAGCTACAATGAAAAGAGCTTTCTTAACAGAATGTGTTATTTTTTCCACAGCAAAAGCATCTTCCATATTTCCCAGGAAGTTGGGAGTTTGCAGAAGCACACAACCTGTTTCATCATCTACTTTCTGTTTAAGTATTTCCAGATCTACCAAACCATTTTTTGCAGGAACCACAACTAATTCTATACTCACACCGTCGGTATAGGTTTTAATAACTTCCAGATACCAAGGATGGATACTTCCACAGATAACTGCTTTGAATTTTCTGGTTTTTCTCACAGCCATCAAGATCGCTTCTGCAGCAGCTGATGCGCCGTCGTACATACCGGCATTGGAAATTTCCATGCCCGTTAGATCACAGATCATGGTTTGATATTCATAGATGTATTGCAGCGTTCCCTGACTTACCTCGGCCTGATAAGGTGTGTAAGCACTGTGAAATTCCGGTTTTAATAATATATGATCCACAGCAGCGGGAATGAAATGATCATAAATACCACCGCCCAGAAATGAATTTACTTGAGAAGTAGAACGATTCTTTGCTGCTAATTCAGTAACTTTGCGAGTTATTTCCAGCTCGGAATAAGCCGGTTCCAGACAGCAGTCTTTGTCTTGCAGGAATTTGCGGGGAATGTTGGTAAGCAGATCTTCGAATTTTTGAACTCCAATAACTGCCAGCATTTCCTTTCGTTCCTTGTCGGTATTGGAAATAAAAGGCATACTTAACTCCTTTAGATATATTTTTTTTACAAATTTTAGGAGTGGTTTTTTCTGTCAAATTAAAAGGTAATAGTCAAAATAAAAGGCTCTTAAGAATGAAATTAAGAGCCTTTTAAAAAATATTTTTATTCCTATTCCACCGGAATATCTCTGAAAGTTATTGTAAAATAGTTCTGCAGATCTGGTATAAAAAGCAGCATATCAAGCCTTTTCACAGTTGACGGTTTGGATTTAACATTAGGGAATTTCAATGTATATTGCGTTCCTACATCCTGAACCATAGTTACATTTTCAATGCCGTTCCAGCCTTGTTTATGTGTTCCCAAAAATTGTTGAGGACTACGAAATTCCCTACCCTTATCATCAATAATTCGAGCATAACCATTTTTGGCTCTATCATAAAATGATACTTCCTTATCCATGTCCAGATTTGTAACTTCGAAAATTGTCGTTAAAAAACCATTTGTAAAAAAACATTCTTTTAGTTCAAACTGAATTCCATGATTTACAACTGGAGCTTTCAAACCAGAATGTTGTGGGATTTGAGAAGGATTTGAAGTGTTATTAGCGGAATTGCTGATACTTTCTCCCATGAGGAGCTTGATAGTGGAATCTTTTAATACATTTACTGAAGCTACTGCGAAAACGGATCCAGTTTCTGTGGAAATAAGTCGGGCATTAATTTTTACATTTTTTCCAAGATTTGTAATAGATCCGGTAATAATGGCGTCCACACCCAGAATTTGCCCTAAACTAATTGCTGTTTC